>JAKSBK010000303.1 GCA_022361155.1 Pseudomonadota bacterium | reverse complement strand
GCTTCCTGGAGCGCTGGATGCCTGGACTCGACGGCTACCTGAGCTATCGCGTGCTGGACGTGACGGCCGTCAAGCTCGTCGCCCAGCTCTGGTACGGCGACGACGCCGTGTTCAACAAGAAAGCGGCCGGGGCCCATGATGCGCGTGTCGATATCCGCAACTCGATCGCCGAGCTCGCGCACTACCGCGCTACCCTATTCAGGCAACTAGCGCAGACCCCCTAGTACCGCTTGCCAGGGATCATGCTGGATTCCCGCCGGCTCCGACGGCCGCTGGCGGTGTTGCACCTCCTCGAATATGCGCTGCACGGCATCGAGATGAACCGCAGTCATCGTCGGTGCGCCTTGCCACAGACCGCCAGCCCTCGACGCCAATCGATCACAATCCCTGGCAAGCGGTACTAGCTAGTCCTGGTCTGGTCCTCCTGGCAGCTAGGATGGGGTCCCTCCGCCTGCGCCTGTCCGCGTACGGCGCCGCCTATGGCCACGCGCGTCAACGCCGGTTTGGCTGCGGAAGGGACCGTCCCAGAATGGCTCGATCGGCTGTGGTTGTGGAGGACGCCGCGCTCGTGGTCTTCGGCCTCGAAGAAGCCTTCGAACCAGCGCTGCCGGCCGCTGGCTGCGGTATGCTCGGCGGCGCCGCAGAGCTCATGTCGACCGAACGCGCCGGGGGCAGAGGCACGGGGCTCGAGGTGGCTGAGCCTTCGCTCAGGCCGGGAGCCGCCACGATAGCGGGGACCGTGTGGACTTCAGCCCAGGACTGCATCGCCCAAAACCCCGTGCTGGCACCTAGCGCGGTCGCCGCGAGCAGCCCTGTGGCGCGGCGCAGCCCGGACTTCGGGCCCGCGGCTGCGGCACGGCCCGAGTCCGGCCGCCTGTCGGGCCCCGAACCGTCCGCAAGACGGCTCTGCCAGCAACGCTCGCAGGCCGCGAGCGCTGTCTCGAGCGCCCGTACGCTCTGAAAACGTCGTCGAGGATCGCGTGCCATTGCCCGCATGACTACCTCCTCGACCCTCTTGGGTACGTTGCGTGCGACTCGCGAGAGCGGCTTCGGCGCGGCGTTCGAGATCTCGAAGATCAATGCGTTGTAGTTGTCTCCCTTGAACGGAACCGCCCCGCACAGGGCCTCGTACATGGTGACGCCGAGCGCGTATACATCCACCAGCGCCGTCACGTTCTTCGACCCTTGAGCTTGCTCCGGCGCCATATAGGAGGGCGTTCCCAGCGTCAGGCTGCTGTGCGTGAGGTCCATCCAGCCGGAATCCCCCATCTTGGCAAGTCCGAAGTCGAGAACCTTGGGCCGGGGAATCTGTTCGTCGTGCGATCTACACAGAAAGATGTTCTCGGGCTTCAGATCGCGATGGATGATCCCTGCCCGGTGGGCGGCGGCTACGGCATGGATTACCGGCAGCATCACCTGCACCAGCTCTTGGGGCGACAGCGGCTCGCGCTTGAGGCGCCGGTGCAACGTTTCGCCCCGAAGCCGCTCCATCACGATATACAACGAATCCTCGTGTCGCCCGACATCGAAGACGTTCACCACGTTGGGGTGCTCGATGCAGGCCGCTGCTCGTGCTTCTCGCAGAAACCTGCGACCGGCACGGCTGTCCTGGGTCGAGTGCGACATCCACTTGAGTGCAACTGACCTGCCGGTTAACAAATGGGTCGCCGCCAAGACCACCCCCATTCCGCCGGAGCCCAGGAGGCCGTCGATCCGGTACTTGCCGGCGATCACGCTCCCGGTGTGCAGTAGCGTCTGGCGAAGCCTGACTGCCGAGTCTTCGTTACCCTCCCACCATTCGGATCGAAGTGAGAACGACGCGGGCACGTGTTTCCTCCCTACCGATTCGGGGCGAGGACGACGAAATACTCCTGCCACCGAGGCCGTGGCCTGTTCGGCCTGATAGCGCTAGGGTTGACGCGGATCGACAGTGCCACAACTGCGGAGTCGCCTCATTACTCTGCACGCCAAGACAGCGACACTTCACGCCACAAAAGCCAATGCAGCTCGGAGTCTGGCGGGTATTGTCCCACAGACCCGTACCGCTCTCGAGCAACGGGTACTGGTGGGTCATCGTGCGGCATGATTGCTGAAAATTACCGCGTCGCCTACAGTCCCGGCCCCGATGCAGGTCTTGGCGGTCGATGTGCGTCACGCGCGCTCCTTTGACGGCGCGCAGATCGCCTACCGTGTGATCGGTAAGGGTCGTCCCGTGCTCTGCGCGAACGGGCTGGCCGCGGGTTGGCGAGCGTGGGCACCGCAGCTCGAGTATTTCAGCCATAGCTACCGCTTCCTGATCTGGGACTACAGGGGTTTTTGTGAGTCGGTCTCGGCACCCGCCGCCCAGGCCATGAGCGAGCATGCGCTCGACGGCCTCGCTGTGGTCCGTGCCGAGGGCATCACTCGGGTTGCCGTGGCTGGCTGGTCCATGGGGGTAGGTGTCGCGCTTGAGATGTTCCGCGCTGCTCCCGAGGCGTTCGCGGCGCTGGTGATGGTCAATGGCACAGCCCGCGCGCCTTGGAGGGGTGCCGGGGGACGCATCGGCACGCGCTTGCTGCGGCATGTGGTTGTGGCGGCTGAGAGGACTCCCACCGTTGCCGAAGCGCTGTTGCGTCGCTTCCTTGCTGCGCCTGACCGGCATCGCTGGGCGCGCAGGCTGGGTCTGGTGAGGCGACCGCTGGACGAGACTGCGCTGGCAGAGCTCGGCGCGGAGCTCGCAACCGTCGCGCCCGCAACCTATCTGCGCACATTGACGACCTGGGCCGCACACGACGCCACCGACGTCCTGCAGACGCTGGACGTACCGACCCTCATGATCGTGGGTGAACACGACCCTTTCACACCGGGGGCGATGGTCGAAGAGATCGCGAATCGGATCGGTGGCCTCGAGCTCTTGACGCTGCCTGGCGCAGCGCACTGCGTGACCTTGGAGTGTGCAGAACACGTGAATTTGCGCGTCGAGAAGTTCTTCCGCGAGTGGGGCTACGGCTCGACGCCACGATGAATCGCCCTTGCACCCAGGGGCAGAACTTGGTTCAGTGCACTCATGCGGCAAGCAGCGCAGGAGCTACTCCGAGCGCCGTGACCCCACAAGCACAGATCGTGAGGTGACGTGGAAACCGTGTTGGTGACAGGTGCCGCGGGCACAGTGGGTCACTACGTAGTTCCGCTAGCGGAAGCGGCCGGCTATCGCGTGGTCGCGTCCGATCTGGTGCCCCCGATCCGCACTCCCGTAAGCGGGGAGCTGCGTTTGGGCGACCTCAACGATCCCGATTTCGTCGCCAGCGTGGTCCAGGGCTGCGATCACATCGTCCATACAGCAGCGCAGCTCGACGTTGCCGCTTCCGCCGCCTCGCTGGCTCGCACCAACACCGAAGCACTGGCGCGGCTGTACGAAGCGGCATCAGCCGCTGGCGTGCAGCGGTTGATTCATCTGTCCACGGCGATGCTGTACGCGCCCCACCAATCGGGTCCGTTGACCGAGCAAGCCCGGCTCGCAGCGCGCGGCCCCTACGGGATGTCCAAGCACGGAGCTGACGTGTTCCTTACCAGACAGAACAACGGGCCGCATTGGACGATTCTGAGGCCAGCACCGCTGTACGGGCGCAGGGGACGCTACTTCGCCGCCAGCCTGCTGGTGGTAGGCCCCATCCTGCGACTGGCTACGCTGCTGCTGCCACGGGCAACCGGAGGCCCTGTCGCCACGTTCGTGCATGCCGAAGACGTCGCTAGCGCGTCGGTCTTCTGTCTACGCACGGAAGCGACGCGCAACCGAATCTACAACGTGTCGGATGGCGACCCCATGGGCATGGCCGACCGACTCACGCATACTTTCCGTGCCTACGGGCTTGCAACGATGCCTGTTGGAAGCGTGCCAGAGTCCATGCTGCGGCGCGTGGCGGCCCTGTTCAGCCGGCCGGTGGCTTCTCAGGCTGCCGACACCTTCGCGCTTGCTGCGTGGCGCTTGGTGGTCTGGAAGCATGGCCTAAAGCCTGCGCTCCGGCCGCGCCTGGATCCCGAAGGTCTTACGCTGCTGCACGACGACCTGATCGTGGACGCATCGGAGCTGAGGCAGCTCGGCTGGTCACCCCGCTACCCGTTTTCGGAAGGCTGGCGTGAAGTCCTGCGTTGGTATCAGGCCGAACGCTGGGTGCCAAGGTACGCATAAGCTGGGGGGTCCTTGGGCAGCGCTCAGTATCCCCAATACTCCTCGTCGTCGCGCCTCGCCGGCGGTGCCCAGTCCTCGGCGATACAGACGAGTTATTCTTCCGCGGGCCCTTAGAACCCGCCACACAACAACCTGCCCATAGTTAGCTACAGGCCCTCTAGACGCAACCCCAGGCGTTCGAGCAGACGACCGCTCAGCGCGTCGAGCGACGCCTCGCTGATCAGCCAGTCGATGCTTGCCCGCAACACCCCTAGCTCCGCCTCCTTGAGCTCTTGTTGCCGTTGCAGCACGTCGTTGTTGGTGGACTGTCCTGCACCGAAGCGGGCTTGCTCGGCTGCGAGATTCTGCTGGGCGGCTCTGACCGCGGCCTCGGCCAGCTCGATGCGGCGCGCGGCAGTCTCGAGCTCCAGCGCCGTCCGAACAACGGACTCGCGCAGCTCCAGCTCGAATGCCTCTGCCTCCCACTGCGAGCCCTCGCGATTCCAGAGCGCTGCCCAGTGCGCTCCGCTTGCGCGCCGGTTTTCCAGCGGCAGCTCGAACCGGAGACCCATGGACCAGGTGGATTGCTGGAGCGAGGCCATCTGTCCAATGCTGTCGGCCATGTCCGGCTTACGCCCGGTGGATCCCAGGGACGCCACGAAATCGAGCCTGGGTCGTGTCGTCGCGAGCGCTGTTCGGATGTCGACGTCGTTGAGCTCGATGCCCTTGCGGAGACTTTGCAGCTGCGGGCTGAAGGCCAGCGCCAGCTGGATCAGCTCTTGGACTGCAGGCGGGTAGGGCTGCACCGTTGCCGACTCACTCACGACGTACGAGATACCCGGTTTGGCCTGCAGGCCGAAATCTCGCCGCAACGCCAAACCGCGTAACGTGAGCGTCTGCTCGGCCAGGGCCACGTCGCGCTTGCGGTTGGCGATCGCGAGCTCTACGGCTGCCACCTCGGAAGGGGCGGTGCGACCTGCGCGGATCAACGCGCGTGTCCGCTGCAGCTGCTGCCGTGCCAGCATCAAGGCGTCGCGGCGGATCGACAGGTCTCGGGTCGCGTAGGCCATCTCCCAGTAATGGTGCACGACGTCCCGCACGATGACGACAGCACGCGCGTGCCGGTTCAGCAGACTGAGATCCTCCTGCAACTTGCTGCGCCGGACCTCCGCCATGGCCACTTCGACTCCGAGTCCTCGCAACAACGGATGGTTGAAGCTCAGCCTCCAGCGGCTGTCGTAGAACGCGCACTTCGTCTGGTCGGCTCGCCCGCAATCGAACGCGACGTCGCTGCCGACGCGGCCTCCCTCGAGCGTCAACGCAACACTGCCCCCCGTTTCGAGGGGACGCGTGAGGCTCAGGCTCAGATCCTGGCTCGTGCGAAGGCCGGCGTTCAGGCCGCCCCTAACTGCAGGAGGCGTGCGCCGCTGTGCATAATCGGCGTTCACGCTAAGCACGAAGTCGAACAAGCCCCGTGCCGCGTAGGTGTTGGCCTGCGCCACGACGAAGCGAACGCGCTCCCGCTTGAGCTGAACATTGCCCGCAAGCGCGTACTGGATCGCGCGCTGCAACCCGAGAGGCTGGGGCTCGCCATTGGTGGCCTGGGCAGCGGTCGAGCAGCATCCCAACGCAGCGAGCAGCATGCCGATCGCGAGCGGGCGCTCCGGGAGAGGCTGCCGCACCGTAGCGGGCACTGAGCCGCAAACGTGGCCAGGCAGGTGTGTCACTTCGTTGCTCAAGGATGGCTCAGCCGCAGAAGCTTCGTGCAGCCACGTCCCTCGGTCAAGCCCGGGTACGGGAAACCTCCCGGGGTTGGCGGACGCCGGCAAAGTCCCCGGCGACGACAACATGGCCGGTGACGTCCACGGCCACGCCCGCGTGTTTGGCTAGCTGGTGTCGTTTGACCCACGCACGCACCCGGGTTCCAGGACGCTGGCCTGATTCCACGACCAAAGCTACATGTCAGCCGTGACGGTGCCCCGCCGGCTCGGTTTCAGCTACCTGTTCCTGGCCGCCATCGTGCTGGTCGCGGTCGCGCTCTCGCTGATCGCGGGCAGCGGTGACCTGACCGATGAAGCGCTGAGGCAGCCCTTGCTACGCCTGCGGGCGCTGCGCACGGGCGCGGCCTTTGTGGCGGGTGCGACGCTGGCGGCGGGTGGAGTGGTTGTGCAGGGGCTGTTTCGTAACCCGCTCGCCAGCCCGTCGGTCCTGGGGACCACGGCCGGAGCCGCGCTGGGTGGCAAGGCCGCACTGCTCGTGCTGGAGGCCTTCATCGCGAGGGGCGTAGCTCGACAGGTCGCTCCGGAGATGCTCCTGCCCCTGGGATGCGTTGCCGGGTCCTTGCTCGCGCTGGCGGTGCTTGTTGCGGTGCATCGTCAAGGCGATGACCTGGTGGTGTTGTTGCTTACGGGTTTTCTGCTGTCTGCCTTGTTCATTGCCATGGGCGGTTTCGTCACGAGCCTTGCCCAGGAGCGCTGGGAGCTTGCCCGAGCCATGATTTCGTTTTCGCTCGGGGACGTGAGCGGTGTGGGCTTGCAGCGCCTGCTGCTGGCCAGCCCCCTGGCTTTTGCTGGCATCGCGGCGGCCTGGCTGTGGTCGCGACCGCTCGATCTCATGCTATCGGGCGAGGACGAGGCTCGGTCGCTCGGTGTAGACGTGCGGCAGCTGCGTTTCTGGTGCGTGGCCTGGACGGCGGTGCTAACGGCCGCGGCGGTTTCCCTCGGCGGCAACGTGGGGTTCGTGGGGTTGATCGTCCCGCACGCGCTGCGTCCCTTCGTAGGGGTGGAGCACGGAGCGCTGCTGCCAGCGTGCGTCCTGGCAGGCGGTGGCTTCGTGGTCGGCTGCGATGCCTTGACCCGCTTGCTGCCCACCCAAAGCGAGCTTCCCTTGGGCGTCGTGACCGGCCTGATCGGAGGGCCTGTGTTCCTGATGCTGCTCGTACGCTCGCGCAGAGAGGTCCTGTATGGCTGAGGTGTCGCAAGCCGGCGACGGTACGCCGCCGGGCGCGGCAGTGCGGGCAGCTGGGATGGCGCAGACGAAAGAAGCGCTGTGTGTCACCGGCCTGAGCGTGAGCCGCGGCAGCCGGCGCATCGTGCATGGGATCGATCTGAGCATCAGGTACGGCGAGGTGTTCGCTGTCGTCGGCCCGAACGGCGCCGGCAAGAGCACGCTGCTGCGGGCTGTATGCGGCCTGCTGCCCTATTCCGGAAGCGTCAGCATCTCGGGAACTCGCCTCGACGGCCTGAGCCTGCCCGAGCGAGCACGCCGGCTGGCGCTCGTGCCGCAACACACCTCGCTGCGCTCGGCCCTGCCGGTAAGGAGCGTGGTGCTGCAGGGGCGCTACGCGCATCGCGGGGGGCTGGCCCGCTGGAGAGCGCAAGACTACCAGCGCAGCGAGGAGGCGATGAAGCGGGTGGACGTGGCCCGTTTCGCGTCCCGCCCCTTTACGCGCTTGTCTTTTGGCGAGCAGCGGCGGGTCATGCTCGCACGCGTGCTCGCCACCGGCGCTCGCATCCTGTGTTTCGACGAGCCAACGGCATCACTCGACGTTGCTCACGCGCTGCGCTTCTACGAGTTGCTGGGACAGCTGGCCTCCGAGGGCCGCTGCGTGCTGGTGGTCCTGCATCAGCTCTCGGAGGTGCTGCGCTACAGCCAGCGAGCGCTGTTGCTTCATTACGGCCGCCCGGTAGCAATCGGAGCCTCCGAGCAGGTGCTATCCGGCGCAGCCGTGCGCCAAGTCTACGGAGTCGAGCTATTGGCCGGCGCGGGTCTCGGCTACCGGCTCGTGGATAAGCCATGAAGGCGGCAACGAACCGAAGCAACAGGCCACGGGTCTTACCGGGAACGAACCAGGCACTCCATTTGACGTGCGGTCGGCCTGAACTACACTGTGCAGTGTAGTTTGCGTAGGAGCCGCGCCACCGACTCCGAACCTCTCGCGCTATCTCCGTGACCAAAGGGCATTCAAATGGCACGCATCTGGTCTAAACCAACTGCCTACGGAGTGCTAGCCTTGGCCCATGGATGAGGAAGCGCAGCGGCTGGATGAGGAAGCGCAGCGGCGCGCGCGAGCACAGAAACGCGCCACGTGGCCGATTCGCGTGTACCGCCTCGGCGAGCAACCGATCCGGGACCCGCTCGACCGCTCGAGTGTGGACGAGTGCTTGCGTCAGATGTGGTCGCTGGCGTGCGCAGCATGGAGTGTTTCCGGCCGAACCATTCCCCACTATGAGCGTGGCGAAGCCCCAGGATCAATCATCCGGGATCGACAGCTGCCGTGCACACAACGTGCCGACAAGCCATGAAGGCGGCGACAAATTGGTGCAACGGTACGGCACTGGCATTCGCGCTCGCGGCTAGCATGGCGGCTGCCGTCTACGGGGCCCAGGGTTCGCTCGTCGACCCGACGCGGCCCGGAGCTCGGGCGAGCAGCGAGATCGTGGTGCGCCAGGGCAAGCGGGGCCTCGTGGACGCCAGCGGTCGCTTCGTGCCGCTGCGGCACTACAAGCGCATCATGCCTGCAAGCCTGGTCGCAAGCAGCCTGCTGCATGCACTGTGCGAGCCCGACCGCATAGTGGCCTACAAGGGAGCAGGCAGCGCGCCACCGGCGTTCGCGTACCGGTTTTCCGGCAAACCCGTTGCCCCCGACTTCTTCGACATCGAGGCGGTGCTGTCCCTGGCGCCGGATCTGGTGCTGCTCAATAGCATCAATCGCGCAGACAGCCTCGAGCGCCTGCGCGAGGTCGGCATCGTGGTGTTCGACCTAGGTTCGATGCGCGGGCTTCGGACCCTGATCCCGAACTTGCGTAGCGTGGCAGTCCTGTTGGGACGCTCCGAACGTGGAGCCGAGATCGCGCGCCGTCTTGTTGCCCGCATGCAGGCGCTGGCCTGGCGCATACCCGTGCACGAGCGAAAAGGCGGGCTCTACGTCGGCATGTACGGCGACAAGCTCTTGGGGGGCACGCGCGGCACCAGCTACCACGACGTGCTGAGCGCCGCGGGCTTGATCGACGTGGCAGCCAAGCGCTTTCGCGGCTGGCCGAGCTACAGCGCCGAGCAGCTTCTTCAACTGCAGCCCGAAGTCGTGGTGACACGCACGGGCGGCACACGCATGCTCTGCGGCTACCCGGGACTCGAGAGCTTGTTGGCATGCAGCGAGCACGGCCGTGTCATCGAGATCGACCCATCCCTGCTGAGCGACCCGGGTCTGGACATGCTCGAAGCAGCCGAGGCGCTACACGAAGCGCTGTATCCCGAGCCGTGATTCGTAGGCGTCGCGTCACAACAGGTCGTCTCGAGCATCAGTTTGACCCGATGCCGCAGGTGGGATCCTTGAAGCAAGCGTTGACACGGGCGCCGGGTCGAGCCAAGGAAAGCGATCGCCACCAGAGGAAACAACGTGAGCCCAACCGATGAACAACAGGAAGCGCACCGCGAGCGCATGGTCGAAGTGAAGCGGCAACAGGAAGCCAAGGTTCGCGAGCGAAAGATGAAGCGAGGTGTCCTGATCGTCCACGAAGGCGACGGAAAGGGCAAATCCACCGCGGCGTTTGGTACGGCGCTGCGTGCCGTGGGGCACGGGCAACGTGTCGGGATCGTCCAGTTCATCAAGGGCAACTGGAAGACCGGCGAGCAGCAGCTGTTCAAGCGTCTGGACGAGGTCGACCATGTCATCGCAGGCGAAGGCTTCACCTGGAACACGCAAGATCGCAAGCGTGATATCGAAGCGGCCGAACGCGGCTGGCAGGCGGCGAAAGCGATGATCGAGGCATCGCGCAGCGATCCCCCCCGCTACAGCTTGATCGTGCTGGACGAGCTCAACATTGCCCTGGGCTTCGATTACCTTCCGCTGCGAGAGGTCGTTGACGTGCTTTCCGGCAAGCCCGAGCAGCTAAGCATCATCGTGACCGGCCGTGGCGCCAAGCCGGAGCTTGTCGAAATCGCCGACACCGTCACCGAAATGCGCTGCATCAAGCACGCCTTTGACTCGGGGATACGCGCCCGCGCGGGCGTTGATTTCTAGGTGCATTGTTGATTTCTAGGCGCATTCTGGTGGCTCACTCAGGATCCCGGAGCGCTGGACGCGCTGCACGGTATTGGCCCGTAGGCCCCTCGAGTCCTCGCCGCTACGGCTTCGTTGTAAGCTGTCCGGCGGTCGCCGGCAGGGGCGCCGCGCGGCGAATCGTGCGCGATCAACCGGCGATCGACGCTCTGACGCAGTGCGACGTCCGTCACCAGAATACGGCTCGTCGTTCCTTGAGACCCCGTCGCAGCATGCCCTCGATGGTGGTCCTGACGACCCACACCTTTTCCTCGATGGCCGCGTCTTCGTCGTCCGGATCACCTTGGAAATGCAGCGGCTCTCCGAACACCATGCGGTACTTGGTGGGAAACGGGAACGGGTAGAGCAGCAGCTGCGGCACCACCGGAAAGGAAGGTATGCCAAGAAACTGCCCGAACGACTTCCAGTTCGCTACCGACACGTACTGTTCCTCCCCGCCGATCACCGCGATTGGAACGATCGGGGTCTTGGTTTCGAGCGCCAGCCTCATGAAGCCAAGACCAAAGTCTGTCAGCTGATAGCGCTTGTCAAACGTCTTGCTGATGCCTCGAATGCCCTCTGGGAAAACCACGAGTGCTTCCTCGCGCTCTACCAACCGCCGAGCGTTCTCCGGTGAGCCGATCGCTTGACCCACCCGTGGAAACCAGATCGAGAAGAAGGGCAGCGTCGCGATCCACTTGTCGATCATTCCGCGCGCCAGGCGGGGTGGATCCCCGTCCAACACCAAGGAGGCCACGATCATGACGCCGTCTATCGGGATCTGCCCGCTGTGGTTGGCGACCAACAGCACTCGACCCTTGGGAATGCGCTCGATGCCCGTGGTCTCGGCCCGGAAGTACCAACGGTACATGTACGCCACCCATGGCAGCGTGCAGCGCATGGTGAAGGAGTCTGCCCCGAACGCGTCGAAGCCCGCTTCGTTTGCCTGCAGCGAGAGCGCCGCCAGACGTCGATCCAGGTCGTCGCCCAGCGCACGGCTGCTCATGCCGACCGCCCGGTCCAGCACCGAATCCAGCGCGGTCCTGAACTTGCCGGCACGACCCTTATGATCCCGTACGAGAGCGAAGGAAGTTGTTGGCACGCGACGATCACGCATCAAAGACCTACCTTTCCGGCATGCCCGCCCTGCGCGTTGCCGCGAGCACAGCCTCCCTGCTCCAAGTCGATCCGCGGCGGAACGTCGCGAAGGACGCGCAGCACGTTCTCTCGCAGGATCTTGCGGATAACGCGCTGCGGCAAATTTCGTGCTAGAAGCGCGTCCGTCAGGTTGGGAAGCCTGGAGGCATCTTCGAGCCCCCGTGTGGGCCTGATCATTCCGTCCCAGTCGCTCCCGAGGGCGGCAACGTCCTCACCAGCCACGCGTACCACGTGTAAGAGATGGTCTACCACGGCGTCGATGCCGTTCCGGCCAAGATAACGCGGCACGAAAATGACTCCGACCACGCCACCCAGGCGCGCCACCGAGCGCAGCTGCTCGTCGTCGATGTTGCGCCACAAGGGATGCACGCCCGCAAGACCCGTGTGGGACACGATGAGGGGCTTCTTCGCCTGCTCGCACGCATCCCAGAATCCGCGTGCGTTGATGTGAGCGAGATCCACGATCACGCCGAGCGACTCACAGCGCTCCACGAGCTCGCGTCCGAAGGCAGTCAGCCCCCGTCCTCGGGCGGCACCGAAACCGCGCGCGGGAGCGCCAGCGGCGTTGCGATAGAAGTGAAGCAAGCCGAGGTAGCGTACGCCTCGAGCCGCGAAGCGCTCCAGCTCAAGCAGGCTCCCGCGCAGGCAGTGTGCCCCCTCGATGCCTAAGAGCGCGGCCAACGCGCCCTGCTCGTGGGCCTGCTCGATTTCCTCTGCGCTGCGCGCCAGCCGCAGCTGGCCCCTGCTGTCCGCGATCGCTTGCTCCAGGCAGTCGATCTGCCGATGGCAGGCGGAGTTGAGGTTCAAGTCGATCAGGGGCGTGGACACCAGACCGAAGAACTGTGCCCCGATCCCGCCCTGCAGCATCCTCGGCACGTCCACGTGCCCACCGAACCAGGCTTGAGGCAGTGGCGGCTCGTGGGCTCGAGTGAGGCGGTAACCCACGAAGCGACTCCACATGAGCGCATCGGCATGCAGGTCGATGGCCGGGCACTGCGCGTGTAGGGCCCTGGCCTCGGCCGTACCGCAATGCGCCCCTGACCCTACCTTTGCCTTGGCGCGGCCCATGCTGCCCGAGACACGGTTACGTAGCCGTCCTGAGGGCGCCGCGCCAGCGCTGCACGGACGCGGTCGTATCGCGTGCAAGGCCACGTGCGTTGCGCCGGATCGACAGCGCCGCGGCAGCGTGCCGCCACGGGATCGGACCTGTCGTGCGGCACCCGCCACGGCATGCTTGCGACGCGGAGCAGCAGAAAAAGGGCGCTCAGATGCGCCGTCTGGTAAAAAAGGGGAGCAAGCGGCTCGTTAATAGGGGGGAACCAGGCCCGGCTCCACAGGCCCTGGCTCCACGTGGCAGCCGGAGGCCCGCACGGGGCAGGTGTGCAAACGATGTCGCTTCCTGAGACTCAAGACCGATGAAGGCGCTGATCTGCGACGACGACCGCATGGCGCGCAGGCTTTTTACCCAGGTGCTCAGCGAGCGTGGTCACGACGTCACCGAGGTTGACAGCGGCGAGCAAGCACTGGCCGCGTGCGCCAGGAACCGGTTCGAGTTGCTGCTGATCGACTGGGTGCTGCCGCAGATGGACGGCCTGCAGCTGACGCGCGCGTTGCGCACGCTTGCGGGCGGGGACGAACCCGTCATCATCGTGCTCACCGGTCGCGACAAGGAAGAGCACATCCGCTCCGCCCTGGATGCGGGCGCCGATGACTACATCAACAAACCGGTCGACCGTGCGCTCCTCAGCACCCGCCTGACGATAGCGGAGCGCAGCGCGATCGAGCGCACCCAGCGCAAGTTGGTTGGACAACGGCTGGCCAACCTCGAGATCAGCTTCCGGAAGCTGATCGAGGAGTCCCCGGACGTCATCATCGTGCACCGCGCCGGTCGCATCGAGTACGTGAATCGTGCCGTGCTTTCGTCGCTGGGCTATGCGTCGGAGCAACAGCTCATCGGTCGATCCTATGAGACGCTGCTCCACCCGGACGAGCTCGAGGTGCATCGGAGCCGAATGCGGGAGCTGGCACGCACGGACGAGCCAACACGGCCTCTCAAGCAGCGTTTCATGCGCATGTCTGGAGAGAGTGCGTCGGTCGAAGTGGTTTCGCTGCAGCTGGATTTCGCCGGCAAGCCGGCGATGGTCACCGTGGGCCGTGATCTGAGCGAGCGAGAGCGGACGGAGAAGCAGCTCTTTCTTGCAGACCGGATGGCCTCGGTGGGCACGTTGGCCGCGGGCATGGCGCATGAGATCAACAATCCTCTCGCCTATGTCATGACGAATCTCGAGCTCATGCACGATGCGCTGCACGAGCTCGGCAAGCAGCTTCCGGAGGGGAGGCTCGCTGACACTTCCGAGATGCTGGCTCAGGCCGAGGACGGTGCCGAGCGTGTCCGCCGCATAGTGCGCGACTTGAAGACCTTTTCCCGAGGAGATGACGAGGCGCGCGACAGCGTCGACATTCGGCGAGTCATGAACGTCGCCATCCGCATGGCCTGGAACGAGATCCGGCACCGAGCTCGGCTGGTGAAGGATTTCGGCTCGGTCCCGCCGGTCACGGCAAACGAAGCCAAGCTGGGACAGGTGTTTCTCAACGTGTTGATCAATGCGGTTCAGTCCCTTCCCGTCGGCGACGCGGATCACAACACGATCAGCGTGCGTGCTAGGCAGGTGAACAAACGCGTCGTTGTATCGGTGACGGACACCGGCTGCGGCATGTCTCCTCAAGTCATCGAGCGTGTTTTCGATCCCTTTTTCACGACCAAGCCCGTGGGCGTGGGCACCGGTCTCGGCCTTTCGATCTGTCACAACATCATCAACGCCTTGGGAGGCGACATCAGCATACAATCCGACGTGGGGCGAGGGTCGACCATCCAGGTGTCGTTACCCCTGGCCGCAACGCAGAAGCCGCAGGAGAACAGGCCGAGGGCTCTTCCAAGCGCGCCCAATGCGGGCGCGCGGATTCTGATCGTGGATGACGAGGTTGGCGTCGCCAAAGCCCTGCAGCGGGCACTGAGAGACCACCACGTGACCATCGCGCTGAGTGGACGCGAAGCCATCCGGCGCCTGCGGGAGGGCCCAGCCTACGACCTGGTGTTCTGCGACCTCATGATGCCTGATCTATCCGGCATGGATCTGTACGAGAACACGCGCAAGAGCAGCCCGGGCCTCGAGCGGCGCATGATCTTCATGACCGGCGGCGCCTTCACCAATCGAGCACGCATCTTCCTTGAAACCGTGCCGAATCCGTGGTTCGAGAAGCCTTTCGACATTCACGAAGTGCGGGATCTGGTGCGCTCAAAGGCGGCCTAGGACCTCGGCAAGGGCCTTCTTCCAGTGTGTCATGGGGCCGATTCTCGACTCCGTTTGACTCAGATCAAGGACGCTCCAGGCTGGCCGCCGCGCGGGTCGAGGAAACTCCGGGCTGCTGCAAGGCTCGACGCGGCAGGCGAGCTTACGCTGCGCCACGATCTCCCTCGCGAATTCGTACCAGGAGCACATGCCCCCGTCGCAGACGTGGTAGGCACCCAGCGCCTCCGTGTCGAGCAGTGCCAGCGTGATCCGGGTGAGTCCCAGGGCGCTGCTCGGCCTGCCGCGCTGATCATCGACCACGCGCAAGACGTTGCGCTGCTGTGCCAAGCTCGAAATCGTGCGGACGAAATTGCGTCCCCAGGGCGCGTACAACCAGCTGGTTCGTATCAGCAGGTAACGGCAGCCGCTCTGGCGGAGCAGCTCCTCGCCCCGCGCCTTGCTCCGACCGTAAGCGTTGATAGGCATGACCTGGTGGTCGACCGTATAAGGGGAAGTCGCCAGGCCGTCGAACACGTAGTCCGTGCTGAAGTGCACGAGCAGCGCCCCTCTCGCCGCGCAGACCTGCGCCAGCCAACCTACACCGGTGCCGTTAACAGCCGTCGCCAACGGACCGTGCTCTTCGGCTGCATCCACATCGCTGTGGGCAGCGCAATTGACGACTACGCGAGGCTCACCCAGCCCCTGCTCGATGCTACCGAGACGGGTCAGATCGAGGGCGCTCTGCGCCGGCGCCCGCACACGCAGGCCTGCGGCGGCCATCCGCTCTCGAAACGCCCTGCCGAGCATTCCGTCGGCGCCAAGCAACACGACGTCGGCATCCCGATCGGCCACCCAGTCAAAGCTCCGGCACGAACGGGGGTAGCAGCGTCGGGTCCAACTCGGCCAGTCGAGCATTCTTCGCGTCCTTTTCGGACACGATAGGTTGGTCAACGGGCCACGAGATACCGATGTCGGTGTCGTCGTAGCGGATCCCAAGCTCCGCCTCCGGTCGATAGCTCTCGGTGCATTTGTAGACAAAGACGGCCTTGCTGCTCGTCACGCAAAACCCGTGAGCAAAGCCGGGAGGAATATAGAGCTGGTGCATATTGGTGCAGGACAGTTGCCACCCAAGCCATCGACCAAAACGCGGCGATCCCCGGCGCACGTCTACGGCGACATCAAAAACCTCACCCTCCAGCACGAATACAAGCTTTCCCTGTCCGTGCGGATGCTGAAGGTGCAGTCCCCTCAGGGTCCCCTGCATGGATAGCGAGGCGTTGTCTTGAACGAAGCGCTCGCCCAAGCCCGCTTCTTCGTAGCGCTCCTTTGACCACGTCTCGAGGAAACAGCCGCGCCTATCCTCGAAGATCTTGGGCTCGATCAACAGGACCTCCGGTAGCTCGAGCGACCTCACTTTCATGATAGCAGCCTCGATCCAGTACCCCTTGCCGGAGGTCCGATCACCCGCGCACCGAACGCCCGGCGTAGTTTCTCCGGATCCATTCGCGGTACTCGCCCGTTCGAACCGAGTCAACCCAGGGAGTATTGCTCAAGTACCAGCGGACCGTCTTGCGCAAGCCCGACTCAAAGCTCTCTCGCGGCCGCCATCCGAGCTCCTGACCAAGCTTGGAGGCGTCCACTGCGTAGCGCAGATCGTGACCTGGACGATCATCCACAAAGGCGATCAAGCCCTCCAGGTCATCCTGTGTGCCAGTCTCTTCAGCCACCACGCGGCAGACGTTGCGAACCACCTCCAGATTGCGACGCTCCTCACTGCCGCCGATGTTGTAGGTCTCGCCCACGCGACCACGGTTGACGACCTCCCACAGCGCCCTGCAGTGATCCTCGACGTACAGCCAGTCGCGCACGTTGGCGCCGCTGCCATAAACCGGCAGCGGCTTGCGCTCCAGAGCATTCAAGATCATCAGGGGGATGAGCTTCTCCGGAAACTGAAACGGGCCATAATTGTTCGAGCAATTCGTGATCTTCACCGCCAGCCCGTACGTGCGGCAGTACGCTCGCACGAGATGATCGGACGCGGCTTTCGTCGCCGAGTAGGGGCTCGACGGATCGTAACGCGACTGCTCGCTGAAACGCCCCCGCTGGCCGAGAGAGCCGTAGACCTCATCGGTACTGACGTGATGAAACACGCCGCTGCCATCTTCCCAATGCTGCCGACATGCCTCCAGCAGAACAAACGTGCCCCGCACGTTGGTTTCCACGAAGGCTCCCGGGCCGGCAATACTGCGATCGACATGACTCTCGGCGGCGAAATGAATCACCAGCTCCGGCTGATGTGTCGCGAACAGATAGTCCACTGCTTCGCGCTGAGCGATGTCCACGCACTCCAGGGTATAGTTAGGCGCCTGCGCTAGGGACTCAAGGCTTAGGAGGTTGGCAGCATACGTCAGCTTATCCGCATTGACGAAGTGGTGTTCCGGGTGTCGTGGTACCAACAAGTTCAAGAAATTGGCGCCAATGAATCCGGCGCCTCCGGTTACCAGAATCCGCATGACACGCCGCCTATTTGGGGGCCCGACGCCTAAGCAGGCGCGACAAAATGGACGCTACCGCTGCGGGCGCGCGGGCGGGCGCGTTCACGGCTTACGTCCTCGAAAACATCCTCGAAATGGCGCTGCCATTCCTGCGGCTTTTTCTCCGGGCGCGCTCCCGATCGTACTCCGCCCACACGTCCGGCCTGGACCGCGTATTCTGTCGCGCCTCCTAGGCAAATGCAACCGCTTCCTCCTCGGGAACAGCGACTGGCTCCACGTCGCGGTCTGCCAGCTCCACGCTCACGAGCTTGGAGATTCCAGCCGTTTCCATCGTAACCCCGTAGAGCACATCCGCCGCCTCCATGGTCCGCTTGGAGTGCGTTATTAGAATGAACTGAGAATGCTGGGTCATGTCACGAATGACTTCGCAGAACCTGCCCACGTTGGCCTCATCCAAGGGAGCGTCTACCTCGTCGAGCAGGCAAAAAGGACTCGGCTTGTACTGGAAGATGGCGAAGATGAGCGAGACGGCCGTGAGCGCCTTCTCCCCGCCGCTCATGAGCTCCATCGAGCCCAGCTTCTTGCCAGGGGGCATGGCTACGATATCGATGCCTGACTCGAGCAGGTCTTGAGGGTCGGTCAGGCGCAGCTCTCCCTTGCCTCCGCCAAACATTCGTGGATACATCTTCTGGAAGCGTGCGTTGACCGCGTCGAAGGTTTCCTGGAACAAGCGCCGGCTCTCGCGATTCATCTGTCGGATCGCCTTTTCGAGTTGGGCCAGCGCCGTCTCCAGATCGGTGCGTTGCCTCGTTAGATAGCTGTGGCGCTCGGCACGCTGTTCGTACTCCTCGATGGCCGTCAGGTTGATCTCGCCCATGCGCTGAACCACCGCGTGCAGCTCATCAATGCGCTGCTTGACCCCCGCATCGGGCAGCCCGCGGGCGTGATGCTCGATCAGCTCGGCCTTCAGGTTGACGCGATGTCGCTCCCCGACCTGCTCGAGCAGGTGCCCAAGCTCGAGCGCAATCTCGCGTTCCTTGAGGGCCAGGGTGCTGCCCCGCTTGTTGGCTTCTTCGATGGATCCGCGCAACTCGCGCAGCGCGTGCTCTGCCGTTCCCAGGGCCGCACGTGCTTGCTCGTAGTCGTCGCGCAGCGAGGCCAACCGGTCGTGGGCCTCGACTGCCTCGGTGACGCGAGCGCCCAGCGTCTCGCGCATTTCGACGAGGCGCTGAGCCAGTTCCTGCTGCTCCCGCTCGAACTGTGCGGCGTCCTCGGCGAGCCGTGTCGCTCGCTGATCGAGCTCGGCGCTCGAGCGCTCGAGCCGCTCGAGCGCCAGTCGCTGGCTCTGCACCTGCTCGCCCGCCTGGGCGACGCCAACACGCAGCTCCGTCACCTCGGCGGCGTGCGCCTCAGCGCGGGAGCGCCGTTCGGCATGGATTTGCTCGGCGCCCGCCAGGCTGGCCAGCGCCGAATGCTCCGCGCTCTGCGCGCCCTGGCATTCAGTCTGGCAGGCGGATTGTTCCTCCAGCGCGAGATCGAGCGCCCGCTCCAGCTCGAGGATCTCGGTTGCCGTCTGCTGTGCGCGCGCACGTGCTTCTGCCGTTGCCTCCTCGGCGCGTTTGTGGTCACGCTCTGCCTTGACCACCGAGATCTCGAGCTCGTGTCCCTTGGAGCGAACCGCCTCGAGCATGGCCTGGCGCTCTACAACGCCAACGCGAAGCTCGCGGTGCCGCTCCACCGAGCCACTCATCTGCTCTTCGAGCCTGCTCACCACGTCGTGCAGCTCCCGCACCTCACGCTTCATCGCGAGCATATGCTCGCCGGTGCTGTCGCCCTGCCCGCCGACGATGCCACCTGCCCGATCCAGCACCTGCCCATCCAGCGTCACCAGCGCGTGCACGTTGGGCCCGGCACGATCACCATGATGCAGCTCCAAGGCCACAGCCATGTCCCTGACTGCCAGATAGCTTCCCAGCAGGTGGCGAACGAGCGTGCGATCCTCTGCCGCGCAGTCCACGAGCTCGGCAAGGTAGCCGATGACGCCATCTCGATCCGGCGCTTGCAGGCGTGGCTCGGATGCTCGGTCCTCGGTCCCGAATGTCCAGGGACTCGGGTGCTGGGGGATCAAGGTTGCCCGGCCCTGCTTGGTGTCGCACAAGAAGCGTACTGCCTGAACGCCTGCCTCGAGCCCGCCAACGACGATGTACTGCAGCTTCTCGGCGAGTGCTCCTGCCAGGGCACTGGTAAGCTCGGCTGGACACTCGATACGATCGGCTACCAGGCCCAGCACACCGGCGGCCTGCAGCGCTGCTTGGTCGGCGCCGTAGCGTGTCATCACAGCGCGTACACCCGCTCCGACGCCTTCGAAGCGCTGCTGGATCTCCTCGAGCGATCGCAGGCGCGAGCGCTTGGCGGCCAGTTCGGCGCGCAGGGCCTCGAGCTGTTGATCGCTGAGGTGGCTCTGTTCCAAGAGCGCGCTCAACTCGTTGTCGAGCTGCTCCCGGCGCGTGCCGATCTGCTGGCTTGCGGTGCGCAACCCATGCAGGTGAGCCGTGTGCTCGTTCGCCTTTTCAAGGAGCTCGTCGATGCGCAGGTTCAGGCGTTCGCGCTCGAGCTCGAGTCGGGACAGTCGCTGCCTCGTCTCCTCGCGCCTACGACCGAAGCCCGCGAGCACGGCCTCGGCTCGAGCCTTGCGGCTGCGCGCTTCCGCCAACGCCTCGCGGACACTGCGCAACGCCTCCTCGGCTTCCTGGGCCTGTTGGCGCGCCTCATCGAGCCGTTTCTGCTCCTGCTCCAAGCCGGCCGCGCGCTCCTGTTGCGTGCTGTCCAACGCCACCAGCTTGTCACGCAAGCTCCGACACTCGTCGGCAAGTTCCCGTCCATGCCTGCAAACGCCTTCACGTTCGGTGATCGCCGCTGCCTCACGTTCACCAAGGGTCTGTTGCCGCTGCTGCTCATGGTCGCAGCGCGTTTGGAGCAGCTGCACTGTGTTGTCCAACTCGTAGGCTGCGGTCTGCGCCCGTTCCACACGCCCTTCCAGCTCCTGTAGCGCCAAGCGCTCGGCCTCGAACTCTGCCTCGCTGGCTCCGAGGCGGGTTTTGGCGCCTTGCCTTTCCTTTTCGAATAGCACCAGTTGGGCGCACACGAACTGGTGCGAGCTTGTGAGCTCAAGCCAGCGGACGCAGCCGACCCATAGCTCCAGGTCGCGGATCTCCTCGCGATAGCGCCGATAGCGCCGCGCTTTCTGGGCCTGACGCTTGAGGGATGCCAGCGTGTTTTCGATCTCGCCGATGATGTCGCTCACGCGCAGCAGGTTCTGCCGCGTCTGCTCCATCTTGCGTTCCGCCGCTCGTTTCTTGAACTTGAACTTGGTGATCCCCGCGGCTTCCTCGATGACGGCTCGCCGGTCCTCCGGCCGGGCCGAGACGATCATGCCGATCCTACCCTGTTCAATGGTCGAGTAGGCCTTTCGTCCGACGCCGGTGCCCAGAAAGAGGTTGGTGACGTCTAGCAACCTAACCGGGGTCTTGTTGATCAAGTAGTCGCTGTTGCCGTCGCGGTCCAACCTGCGCGTGACGGCGATCTCCGCGTAGTCCGCGTAGTCGGGTGGCGCCAAGCCGGCGCTGTTGTCGAAAGTTAGCGTTACCTCGGCGAAGCTGTGCGGCCCGCGCGTTTCGCAGCCGTTGAAGATGACGTCCTCCATGTTCCGGCCGCGCAGCTGCTTGGCGGACTGCTCCCCTAGCACCCAACGCATGGCGTCCACGATGTTGGATTTGCCGCAGCCGTTCGGGCCCACCACGCAGGTCATCGCGTGATCGAAGACCAGTACTGTTCGGTCGACAAACGACTTGAACCCGCTGACTTCGAGTTTCTTGATCTTCATGCGT
>JAKSBK010000302.1 GCA_022361155.1 Pseudomonadota bacterium | reverse complement strand
GCCGACGACTTGGCCCAAGAAGCGCTCGTCAAGGCGTACCGCTCGTTGCGCTCTTATCGATTTCGTTCCAGCTTCTCCACTTGGTTGTTTCGCATCACGCGCAACGTATGCATCGATGCGGCACGCAGCCGGGCAGCCAAGGAAAAAGCCCGCCAGACGTCGTTGCGGGCGTCTCGAGCGTGCGACGAGCTAGCCGTGCAACCCGACGCGCAGCTTGCCAGGGAACAGGACAGGCAACGGCTGTGGAAGGCGCTCAACCGGTTGCCTGGCGAGTTTCGAAGTGTGATCCTGCTGTCCGACGTGGAAGGCATGTCGCACGACGAAATCGCCGCTATCGAGCGCATCGCAGTGGGCACGGTCAAGTCCCGGCTCTCGAGGGGACGCCGGCGACTGCGGGAGCTGCTGCGCCCTCCCGCCTCCACCCGGCCGCCGGCCGGGAACCTATCGGGTCCCTCGCTCGTCAAACCCGAAGGCAGCCCATGACCGATCCCGAAACCAAGACACCCGACCCGCTAGGCGAGCAGCTGCGCGCCCTGCGGGTCGACCCACCGGAGTCGGAGTTTCGTGCTGCCTTGCATCGGAGGCTGGTGGCTGCGGGTCCGCCAGCCGCGAGCGGTCCCGTGGATCGGCTGCGGGACTACCTCCAGGCCCGCCCGCTGATCTTGGGCGGTGCAACGGGGCTTGTTGCAGGCGTGGCGGCCTTCGCGCTGCTGTTTGGCCTCCGGACCGGGCCGGAGGGACAGACAGGTGACGCGCTTGCCTCCCTTGCCACGGCAGCCGCCGGATCGGGCGGCATCGTTCGCGCTATCCCATCTGGCCCGGATGCCTCCGGAGCACGGCTGGAAGCCAAGCCCGAAGCAAAGCTCGAAGCAAAGAAGGCCGGGCGGGTCGCTAGCGCCGCTGAGCGGCTGCAGCGGTTCCGTGTTCCTGCCGAAAAGGTAGCGGTGGTCAAGCTGCACTTCACCGCCGAACAGGCCGTGGAGGAGGTCGATTTCAGTATTGTGCTGCCGGAAGGGCTTTCGTTCTGGAGCGACGGCAAGGCACTGGCGCAGCGCAGCTTCCGCTGGCGAGCGCCGCTCCAGGCCGGAGACAACGTCGTGCCCATCGCGCTCAAGGGGCAGCATCCCGGCCGCTACCGGATCGTGGCCACCGCCGCCATCGGGGAAGAGGTCATCGCGCACGATCTGGTGCTTGATGTGCACGCGGCAGTTTTGAAGGTGCCTGGCTTGAAGGGTGTGCGCGAATTGAATAGTACGGCCGATCCGGAGGCTACGGCGGGGTGATGCAGCTTGGGCCAAAAGGCGCACCAGCCTTGAGAGCGGGCCAGCCGGCGCTCTTGGCGGTTGCCTGCCTGCTCGGGAGTCCTTTCACGCCTGTTGCGGCCGCACAGCAAACTGCGCCCAAGGCGTCAGCGCGCTCCAAGGAAGGCAAGCCGCGCTCCAAGGATGCGCCCGGCGCTCGAGCACGGGATTGGCGTCCAAGCAAGCAGCCCCCGAGACGTGCTGCCGCGCGGTCGCAGGCGGGGACCGCCCAGCAGACGCGCGCGCAGTCGCAGACCGCGACAGCCCGCGAGACGCGGCCCAGGCGGCTGCTTAAGGTGCGAGCCACACTCGATGTCATCGATCCTCAGGAAGATGTGCAGGACATCATCAGCCAAATGAGACGGCGCCAGCGCAGCGAGAAGGTACGCGGCGCCGCAAGGCGCGTGCGCTGGGCAAGTCCACGTCGCCCGGAAACCGGCTTGCCGCGCGGGACCGGAATAAAACGGCTGCGGCGACCGCCGCACGCGAGGCCGGCCGCCATGCGGGTGATCAAGGCCCGCCAGGCCGTCCAGCGCCAGCTGCGCCCGGCCTCGTCGATGCGCCCGCGCCCCGCGCGCCCCATTCGACCGCAAAGGCCGCGCGTTCCACGCACGCGCTGATGTTGCGACGCCATGATCCACAGATCCATGCCACCAACGGCCGCTCCATTCGCCGAGCGTCTATGGGCTCTGCTTGTAACGGCGGCCATGCTCGCGAGCAGCGCGGGCGCCGGGGCGCAGCAGCCGACACCGCCCCCCGAAACCGGCGCGACCAGCGCGGCGCGTGCGATACGCGATGCGCTCCACAACGGCCACGGCGAGCTTGCCGTGAAGCTGGCGCAACAAAGGCTCCAGAGCGCTCCCGACGATGCGCAGGCTCTGACCCTGCTCGGCTTGGCGCGGTTTCGTATCGGCCGCCTCGAGCAAGCGCTGTCGGCCTTCGAGCGAGCGCTGG
>JAKSBK010000301.1 GCA_022361155.1 Pseudomonadota bacterium | reverse complement strand
GGACCTCCTCGAATATGCGCTGCACCGCATCGAAATGAACCGCAGTCTTCGTCGGTCCGCCTTGCCAGCGAGCCCCACTGCAGGCCCCAACCAACCAGGATTCCTGTGGCGAGGCACTAGTGTCCTGGAACAGTGATTACTTGTATAACTCGGTGAGCAATTGGCGTCGAAGGAGCCGGCGAATCGACGCCGGCTGCGGTTCAATTCCGATGCAGTGCAGAGCTATTTCAAGAAGATAGCCGAAAGGCGGTCGCTGGTTCAATCGGCGTCAAGGGCCGCCGAATCATGTGAGGAATTCCTGTTCTAGGACACTAGCAGGGTCCTACGGTGCTTCCCGCTTCTTCACGCTCTTGAGCCCGTACTTCTCGAGTTTGTAGATCAGCGCGCGGCGCGAGATGCCCAGGCGGCGAGCAGCCCGACTTTGGTTACCGTTGTTGGCCCTCAATGCTTCGGCGATCGCTTCCCGCTCCGCGTCACCCACCTTGTGGCGCAACGTTCCCGGGCCCGACTTGGTGGGCGCTCTGAGGCTGGGAAAGTCCTCAGCGCGCAGCACATCACCGTTTCGAAGTGCGACGGCCCGATCGATCACATTGCGCAGCTCCCGCACGTTACCCGGCCAGGTGTGCGCATGCAGGACCGCCATCGCGTCGTCGGCAATCTCCACCGTCTCCCCAGTGCTGACCACGAAGCTGCGCACCAGAGGCTCCACGTCCTCAGGCCTCTCCCGGAGCGGGGGAACTGCAATACGCAGCACGTCCAGCCGGTAGTACAGGTCCTCGCGGAACGTCCCGGCTTGGACCTGGGTATGCAGGTCGCGGTTTGTGGCGGCGATCACCCGCACGTCCACCGCTACGGCCTTGGTGCTCCCCACCCGGGTTATCACGCGTTCCTCCAGCACGCGCAGCAGTCGTGCCTGCATTGGAAGACTCAGCTCCCCGACCTCGTCTAGAAACAGATCCCCCCCGCTGGCGGCCTCGAAGACCCCGACATTGCGGGCCGTGGCACCGGTGAACGCTCCCTTCTCGTGGCCAAACAAGATGGACTCCGCGAGCGTTTCAGGGATCGAGCCACAGTTGACAGCAATGAAGGGGCCGCTCGTACGGGCACTCATGGCATGGATGCGTTGTCCGAACATCTCCTTGCCAACACCCGTCTCGCCCACGACCAGCACCGTCGCGTTGCTCTTGGCGGCCCGCTCCGCGAGCGCGACGGAACGCAGCATCGCCGGATCACGCGCCACGAGCAGCAATTTGTCCGGGGCGTCGTTGCTGCCCCGTTCATCTTCGGGCGAACGCTGCACCACAACCAGCATGCGCACGCCGCCTACAGTCACCTCGGCTCCAGAACACAACGGCACGCTGCCCTGTACCCGCCTGCCGTCCGCAAAGGTCCCGTTGCGGCTGCCGTGATCGGTCAGTCGGATGCGCCCATCTGGCTCGCAACGCAACGTGGCGTGCAGGCGGCTCACGCCCGGGTTGTCGAGCTGAATCGCCGAAGAGCGGCTGCGACCTATCGAGACGTCACAACCGAGGGGCAAGTCCACGATCGTCGGTCTTTCGGAGCCAAGCACCGCAACATAAGCCGGAGGGGTCGATGAGGGACGACTCGGTGGCAGATCGAATGTAGTAGCCTGGGTGCTCACAGAGCAAGGTATAGCACACTTGCCACCTCCGCCAGCATGCTCCAGCCTCCTACCTTTCTCTACATCTTCCCGCATGGCCTTTCGGTCCGATTCGATCGGTCCCTGTTGCCCCGCAGCCACCCCCCTTCCCGCAGCCGCCGGGTGGAATGCGCCACAGCTCCCTGCTTCGTTGCCTGCTCGTCACCCGGCTCTCCTCTGCCGCCTGCTGGCGTGACAAGCTTTGATCAACCAGCACGCGCGCACGATCTCCGCGGATCGTTCTCGTCGTCTATAGTACCCTTTGTCGGAAGTCCGATTCGGGTTGCTCCCCCGACTACAGGAGGCCTGAGGTCGGCTCCGAAATCCGGACCCCACCGCGCTTGCTCGCGCACCTTTTTCTCGCTGCCGCGCTGCGCGCGGTCGTGCCCGCGGCCTACCCGGGCGAAAACCCGGATCCGCCTTCCGGCCGCGGGCGTTCGTGAACCCCTGATTCGTGGTACCAGTACCCGCATCCGCTTCGACCCCTCCCGGCACTCCACACTGTCCAGATTTCAGCCTCCACAGACAGAAGAGTCCTGATGAACCCAAAAACGAACAGAGCATTCTCCTTGACAGCCGTGGCCATCCTACTGGTACTGCTCTCATCTTGCACAAAGACCTCTCCTACGCATAAGATACGCCTTGAGAGGCCGTTGAACCTCAACTGGTCCTTTGTTCGTGTTCCAAGAGACTCCGGTAAACAGCCCCCGGATTCCAAAGCGGCCTGGCGCGCTGTCGACGTGCCCCACGATTACACCATTGAATCGGCTTTTACTCCCTCCAGGAAGAAGACCAAGGACCTCAGTCATGGCGAATTGGGCCTCTACCTCGGCTCACGCTCCACGGGCTATCTTCCCGGTGGCTCCGCATGGTATAGAAAGAAATTTGATGTTCCAAAGACGTACTCCGGCAAGAAGGTCCAGATCCTGTTTGACGGCATCTACATGTACTCCGACGTGTACATAAACGGGCATCATCTCGGGCATCACCATTATGGTTACACCGCGTTCTTCTACGATCTGACACCACATCTCAAGACCGGAGAGGAAAACGCAATTACCGTTCACACCGATAACAAGCTCGAGAGCCGCTGGTACGCCGGCTCAGGCATTTATCGACCGGTAAAACTGATCGTCACTGAACCCTTGCACATACCCATCTGGGGCACTTTCGTCACCACACCTCAGGTCGACGGCCACAAAGCTCGTGTCGATGTAGAGACCAAACTCCGTAATGATGCCGCGACTTCAAAAAGTGCAACATTGGTCAGCATCATACTTGATACCGCGGGGGGCGAAGTCGCACGAGCACAGTCCACGCGAGAAATCGCGCCTGGGTCGGAAACTATCGTCAAGCAGAGCATCGATGTTGCCAAGCCTGTTATATGGTCCCTTGAAAACCCGTATCTCTATAAGCTGGTTTCCAGGATCAAAGAGCGAAAGACGCTCGTAGATGACCATGTCACAACCTTTGGTATTAGGACCCTCCGATTTGATTCTGATAGGGGCTTTTTTCTTAATGGCGTACGTACCCGGCTCAAGGGTGCCTGTATTCATCATGACAATGGTCTCCTCGGAGCTGAATCCTATTCCTGGGCCGAGGAGCGGAAGCTCCTGAAACTAAAGGAAATGGGGGTCAACGCCATTCGTACCGCACACAACCCGCCGTCCGAGGCCATGCTCGACGCCTGCGACAGAAACGGAATACTGGTAATTGATGAAGCGTTCGATGAATGGAAGAGGGGTAAGGCCAAAGGCTACTCACCTGTATTTGATGAATACTGGAAGGCGGATCTCGAAAGTATGCTCTTACGGGACCGCAATCATCCCTCAATCATCATGTGGAGCATTGGAAACGAGGTTCCCGACCAGGGACATCCAGAGGGTCCGGGACTGGCAAAAATGCTTGCCGATCATGTTCGTACGCTCGACAGCACACGACCCGTTACCGTCGCTGTTCAACCTGGTTCCAAGAATTGGGGTAGCATATTCCCACCACCCGAATTTTTCGATGCCGTGGACGTAGCTGGATACAACTATGAACAGTGGAGCCGCGATAAAGGCGGCGACTTTAGAAGGAACCACGTCCAGTATTCCAAGAGGATTATGTATCAGAGCGAGTCGGCTAATAGCATGTTATTTGGCGATTGGACTAACATTGTCGGCACGGAGTATCTTCTGGGAGATTTCGTATGGACCGGGGTTGACTATCTTGGAGAAGTTGGCTGTGGCAGCGAAAAGGAAGATCAGAAACGATTTCCTGCCTACATGGCGATGTGCGGGGATCTAGATATCTGCGGTTTTCGCAAACCAAGGTCGTATTACCGACAGCTCCTATGGAATAGGGAACCAACGGTTTATGCGACCGTTCGGCGGATCGGAGCAGAATGGAAGCGGTCCGCATGGGGGCAGCATCCTAGTCTTTCGTCATGGACTTGGAATCGGAAGCCCGGGACACCGATGATGGTTGATGTCTATTCAGGATGTGATGAGGCTGAGCTTCTGCTCAACGGTAAATCGCTGGGTAGAAAGAAAACGAATGCGAGTACTGAGCTCATTGCTAGCTGGAATGTACCCTATGAAGAGGGGGAGCTCAGAACACTGGGTTATGTCGGAGGGAAGGTTGTTTCAGAATATACTCTGAAGACGGCAGGCAGACCGGCGTCGATACGGCTGACTTCGGATCGCAAGACGATCGCGGCTGATGGATCTGATGTCTGTTATGTAACGGTCGAGGTGCTCGGCGAAAACGGTGTTCGCAACACCCTGTCAAACCACGAGATTGCCTTCCAGGTGGACGGTCCGGTCACCATTGCGGGTGTTGGCTCGAGCAGTCCTTACGCACCTGTTGGTTACCCATTTCATGGGAACAAGTGCAGAGTTCTGGAAGGTCGTGCCCTGCTTATTCTTCGATCCGGCACCAAGAAGGGTATTGTCACGGTGAAGGCAACTTCTGATGGGTTGAGATCCGGTTCGGTGACTATCACTAGCGGTTCCTGAGGCTGATGTTGAAGGACCACGGCAGGTGATTATTGTCCCACCTCAGGGATGGGTGCCGAACGCACCGCCTGCAGGCGGTGGTGCCCGCGCTCAGTTTGCCGGGCGCGGATGATGCTGTGGAAGCTGGCGCGCCGAGCTCGACCGCCCCGGGACGGGGGGGGTAGCGACCGCCAGCCCTCGACGCCAACGGATCGCAATCGCTGGCAAGCGCTACTAGCTTCCGCAGTACAGGTTCCACGTGGACGGATCGGCGAGGAGTTGCACGAGCTGGTCCACGAGCACTGGGCTGCTGGCCTCGGTGATGCGAACCACGTGCGTGAGGGGATCCGGCTCGGGGCGCTCTGCTTCCCGGAGCGCGCGCAGCAGCGGGGCGGTGTGCAAGCTGAGCCGCAGTTTGGTCTCCCCCCCCATGGCATGATAGAGGCCGGGCCGGCAACGTAGCGTCACACTCGTGGCTCCTCCGGGGCTCGGGGCCGGGACCGTCCGGTTTCCCGTTGTCACTATCACGGTCTCAAGGTGCTGCGGGTCGCCAAGCTCGGCCTGAAGCTGCATCGCCGGACTCACGCCACCGCCCTGCCGCAGGACCGGCCCAAGCTTCAACGAAACCTCTGAATAGGTTCCGCTCGGGGCCGCCTCGAACCGCATGGTGTAATGCGCGGAGGGAGTCACCCACGTGGACTCCATCGCTGGATAATCGCCGGGATTCGTGCTGTCGTTCCTGAGCCGGATTTCGGAAACGGAAAGCCCGAGCTCCCTCAACCGAGCCGGCTCCACGTCGCTCTTGAGCGCATCAATGCCGAGCACCAAGGCGCCCTGTGCCGGATGAGGGCCGTGAATCCCACCGGTTGTAGGTGGTGGGGCGATCGTACCGCCCCAAAGGGGCATGTTCCCTGCTGCCCCGACGCCAGCCTGGCTACCTCCCATCGCCACCGGGGGCGCCGTCGCTCCGGAGGCGCCCCCATGCACACCGTGCTGCCCTGGCGGCTCGGAGCATCCTGGCAAGGAAACCAGGAGCGCGCCCAGCATTGCGCATCCGAGTGCGCACCTGTACGTTCCGTGGCCGCTCAGGCACGGCTGCGTAGAGCGCAAACAAGCGGAATCTTGAGTCCTCCGCCGCATACAGGGCTTCTTTGTTTGGGCCATGCGAATCTTAGACCAACACACCGCAGGCGCCAGCAAAGCTAAGCCGACGCCAAGACGGCTGGCACCGTCAAGACACGCTCGGTCGGTGTGGTATGCTCCCGGCCGCATTGCGTGGACCGGGAAAGGGCCTGGCCGCGACCATGCTTCAGGTCCCGTTGACAAAGTGAATGGTTCGTCACAAGCGACACCGCCACGCTCGCCCCGCGCTTCGGGTGGACGCGTCACTGTGCACTCGCTGCAGGCCAAGAAGCGCGCTGCCGAGCCCATCACCGCCCTGACCGCCTACGACGCCACTTTCGCCCGACTATTCGACGAAGCAGGTATCGACGTACTCCTCGTGGGGGACTCGTTGGCTATGGCTGTACAGGGGCGCGACACGACTCTTCCAGTGACGCTGGACGAGATGATCTACCACGCAAGAGCGGTGGCCCGCGGCGCCCGGCGTGCCCACCTGGTGGGGGACATGCCATTCATGACCTACCAGGCCTGCACCGAGGATGCCTTGCGGAATGCTGGCAGGCTGCTCTCAGAGGGCGCCATGCACGCCGTCAAGCTGGAGACCGGCCGTGCCCAGGCCGCCACGGTGCGACGTCTCACGGAGGCGGGGATTCCGGTGATGGGCCATGTGGGGCTGACTCCGCAGCGCGTCCATGCACTCGGCGGCCACCGTGTCCAAGGCCGGAGCGCCGCATCGGCGGCACGAATCCGCGAGGATGCACGAGCCGTGGCCGAAGCGGGAGCCTATGCCGTGGTGCTCGAGGGCATCCCGAGCGCTCTCGCCGCACGGATCACCGCAGAGCTGGAGGTGCCCACCATTGGAATCGGCGCCGGCCTGCACTGCTCGGGGCAGATCCTGGTCTGCTACGATCTGCTGGGCCTCACTCAAACGCCACGCCCACGTTTCGTCAGGTGCTATGACCGATTCTACGAGCGCGGAGTCGATGCCGCGCGGCGCTTCATCAACGACGTTCGCGCGGCTACCTTCCCGGGCCCGGAGCATTCCTACGGCACTGCGAGCAACGCGAGGGACGTAGGTGCCGTGTCCGCGGCGGGGGACGGGTCCGACAATGGCAACTCCACAGCGCCGGGCGCGGGGACGCCAAGCACGCTGCCGTCAAGCACGGCACGCTGACCACAAGCGCTACGCCGAGCCGGCACGATGAGCATCAGGCGGACCGCGAACGGCAGAGAGCTGCAGTCGCTGTGCGATCGCTACCGGGCGGAGGGTCATACCATCGGCTTCGTCCCCACCATGGGCGCTCTGCACGCTGGCCATCTTTCTCTCATCGACGCGGTGCGAGCGCAGGGGGCTACCCGCACGGTGGTGAGCATCTTCGTCAATCCGCTGCAGTTCGGCCCCCATGAGGATCTTGATCGTTATCCACGCACCCTGCAGCAAGACCTTGAGCGCTGCGAAGCCGCCGGAGCGCACATCGTGTTCGAGCCCGGCAGGCAGGACATGTACCCCCCGGACTTCCAGACGAACGTAGAGCTCGCGCGGATCGGCAGGGGCTGGGAGGACGATTACCGCCCGGGTCATCTTCGCGGTGTGAGCACCGTTGTGACGAAGCTGCTCAGCGCCGTGGGACCTTGCATCGCGGCCTTCGGACGCAAGGACTACCAACAGTGTCGCCTGGTGGCCGCGCTGGTCCGCGACCTGTGGCTGCCAGTGAGGCTCATCATGTGTCCGACCCTGCGCGACAGCGATGGACTGGCCATGTCTTCACGAAATCGCTACTTGTCTCCCCAGCAGCGCAAGCGTGCGACCGGAATCTACCGTGGCATGCTCGCCGCCTGCCGCTGTTTCGCGAGGGGCGAGCGAAACGTAGCAAGTCTGCGGCTTGCGGCTCGTGCCCCGATCTGCGCCGACCTGGACGAAGTGCAGTACGTCGAGCTGGCGGATCCAGAAACACTGATACCGCTGCAAGGACGTGCTCCCGACAAGGCGCTGCTTTTGGTAGCCGCGCGGATCGCCGGCACCAGGCTCATCGACAACGTCCTGTTGGGCGAAGAGACGCTTGGGGGGCCGGGTGGTTGCGCCCACCAAGGACTCGCTGGTACAGGGTATAGACGCGACCGGAGTTGAGGTGCGTCATGAGTCCCGCCGAAGAACACGAGGACAGTGGGCCGAGGCCTGCCGCTCACGCCGCCGCAGATCACTTGCGGAAGCTCACGTTATTCAAGGATGTCGATGGCGAGAGCCTCGCACACCTGGCGAGCGAGCTTCCGGTGCTGGCGCTCTACGCCGGTAGTGCGATCGTCACCGAGGGCGAACCGGCTCGTGACATGTACCTCGTGCTCAGCGGGGAAGTAGAGGTTGTGAAGTCACGCTCCGACTCCGGCAGTACCCGGGTGGCGCTTCTCGGCGCAGGCGATTGGTTCGGCGAGTCCGCCCTTGTGCACAGCGGCCCGCGAACTGCAACGGTACGTACGGTAGCCCCTTCGAGCGTGCTGCAGCTGCCTGCGGCAAGGACCGAGCAAGTCTTGAGCGAGCACGATCCACGCGCGTACGCGACCTTCCTTCGCAATATCGTCCGCGAGCTGTTGAGGCGCCTGCGGGCGGCAGACAGCTTGATCGCCCACAACTCGGATCGGCTCGCCGAGCAGTACGTGCTGGAACGCAAGACCACGATCTAGCACCGCGCGGGAACATCGCCGCCGGCAAAGCTCGTTGAGAAAGCCGCGCCCTTCGGCTAGGTTGGGCGCTCCGCCAATGGCGCCCCGTCTTTTTGACCCCAACCACTACCGAGCTCGCG
>JAKSBK010000300.1 GCA_022361155.1 Pseudomonadota bacterium | reverse complement strand
TTCAGCTGGTCGACCATCGTGTTGATGGTGTCCTTCAGCTCGAGGACCCCGCCTTTCACATCCACCGTGATCTTCTTGGACAGGTCACCCTGCGCCACCGCCTTGGTCACCTCCGCGATGTTGCGCACCTGGCCCGTCAGGTTCGACGCCATCTGGTTGACGTTCTCCGTCAGCTCCTTCCACGTCCCCGAAACCCCTTTCACCTTCGCCTGTCCTCCCAGCTTGCCCTCGGTGCCCACCTCCTTGGCCACCCGAGAGACCTCCTCCGCGAACGCGTTCAGCTGCGCCACCATGGTGTTGGCGGTCCTTCCGATCTTGAGGAATTCACCCTGAAGCGGGCGCCCTTCGATCTCGAGCGCCATTTCCTGGGTAAGATCGCCTTTGGCGACCGCCGTGATCACGCGTTCTACCTCGGCCGTCGGCTGCGCGAGGCTTCCGATCATCGTGTTGACGGCTTCGACCCCTCTCTCCCACGCGCCGCCTGCACGCCCCAGCGACATCCGCTCCTTGAGGCGTCCCTTTTCCACGATGACCCCGCTGACCCGAGCCAGCTCCCCGATCAGCATCTCGTTCAAATCCATCAAAGCGTTGAATTCGCTTCCGATGGCCCCCATGGCATCCGCAGGTACCCGGACCGAAAAATCGCCGGCTGCAGCCTTTCGCAGGGCCTCACCAAGATCACCAAAACCGTTGTCCCGAACCGGCGCCGGGTCCGAGCCACCCGAACGTTGCCCCCTCGCCGCCCCGGTTCTGGCCTTGCCTGCTCGCTTCCTGGCCCGCGCCTCCTGGTTTTCCTGGCGGTTTTCCTGGCGGCCATCCTGGTAGTTTTCCTGGTGGCCTTCCTGATTGTTTTCGCTTTCGTCCATGACACCCTCTCGCTCACGCCACTGAGGCGTTGACGTCAACGGTCCTGCCGATGTCCAGCACCATCAACAGGCGCTCCTTCAGCTTGTATGCCCCGCGTATGAGATGCCTTGCCTGTCCTCGAAGCGTTTCGGGTGGCGCCTCGAAGTCCTCTTGTTTCACATCCAGCACGTCACCCACATCATCGACCAGGAGACTGACAGGGCCGTCCCCGGTTCGTACCACCACGTTCACCGGCATGCTCGCGTGCCCCTTCAGCTCCAATCTGTCGCACAAGTCAATCGCTGCGATCACCTCCCCGCGTAGATTGATCAAGCCCCGAATGACGGGCGGCGCCAGGGGAACCGTGGTGATGTCGTGGAAGCGTATGACTTCCTGAACACGCTCGACCTCGACTCCAAAAAACAATCCATCGAGGAAAAACGTACAAAACTGCTGCTCCTGCGCCATCTGAACCAACCCTGAACCTAACTGGATCCCACCGGCATCTGGTTGAAAAAGCTGGGGTCTGCGCCTCTTATCATGGCCGGAACATCCAGCATCTCGGTCACGCGCTCCTTGATGATCGCATTGAACAGGACCCCTTCGCGGCTGGCGGAATCCTTGACCGTCAGCTTCTCTTCCACGGTGTCGAGGATCCGTCCAATCATGAGCCCAACGTCCCGTTCCTGGATCCTGCAGACCACGACCTGGACCGTCTCCCTTACCTGCTCGGCTTCCGGTCGTGCGGTCCGCGCGCTCTTGCGCCGCTCCGGGAGCATCGTGGCCACATCGAACAGCCGCAGTATCTGATCACGATACTGCACGACCTCCCGCGCACCCGCCTGCTCTATGGCGGAGCGCGGAAACTCCTCCAGGCGAGCTACCATCGACAAGGGGATCGCCATTCGCTCGTCATCGTGAAGTGAAAACAAGAGCAGCTGCTGGCCTCCATCCTCCCTCGAAGCTTCATGCGCCTCGTCGTTGACGAGCGCTCGACCGGTGCGCTCGGACACGACGTTGGCCTGCTGGGCCAAGCCCACCACGTCCAGAATCAGTGCCACCTGCCCGTCGCTCAGGATCGTGGAGCCCGAGTACACCGTCAAGGCCTTGATCTGCTTTGGAACCGGCTTGACCACGATCTCCTGCGTGTCGCGAATCTCGTCGACCACGAGCCCGAACTGGCGTTGATCCGCTTGAAGAACGGCGATGTTGAGCACCTGTTCGTCGTCCTCTCCCGTGCCCTTATCCGTTCCAGCATGCTCGCTTCCCAGTTGCAGCTCGAGGCCCAGATCCACGACGGGAAGCAACCGCCCGCGCAGCCTGCAGACAGGCACTCCGTGCATCATTTCGATGCCGTTGCGTGCGGATTCGCCCTCCAGGCGAACCAGCTCCACCAGCGCGATCTGGGGAATCGCAAAGCGCTCCTGCCCGCTGCGCACGATCAAGGCGGGAATGATCGCCAGGGTGAGCGGGATCCTTATCATGACCCGCGTTCCACGCCCTGGTGTGCTGTCGAGATCGACGCTGCCTCCGAATTTTTCGACGTTGGTCTTGACCACGTCCATGCCCACGCCCCGGCCGGAAACCGTCGTCACTTCCTCGGCGGACGAAAACCCGGGCAGGTAAACCAGGTCGACGGCCTCCCTGGCACTCATCTGGGCCGCCCGCTCGGCAGTGACGAGCCCCTTGCGCAGCGCCTTTTCCTTGATCCGCTCCCGGTCGATTCCCTGGCCGTCGTCGCTGATTTCGATGTTGACCTGCCCTCCCTCGTGGAAGGCTCGAAGCACCAGCAGCCCCTCTTCCGCCTTGCCGCGTTCCTTACGCCGTTCCGGGGCCTCGATGCCGTGGTCCAACGCGTTGCGCACGAGATGCGTCAAGGGGTCCTTGACCGCCTCGAGCAGGCCCCGGTCGAGCTCCGTCTCCTTGCCCTTGATTTCCAATCGAACCTTCTTGCCACATTCCTTCGCCAGGTCGCGCACGATCCTCGGAAACCTGCCCCAGATGTTGTTGATGGGCTGCATGCGCGCCTTCATGATCCCCGCCTGCAGCTCGCTGGTGATCAGATTGAGACGCTGGCACGTAGTCACGAGGCCCGCGTCGCTAGTGTCCGACGTGAACTGCACGATCTGATTGCGCGCCAAGACGAGCTCGCCCACCAGATTCATGAGCTTGTCGAGCAGCTCGATATTGACCCGGATACTGTTGTCGGACGTCGCTCCGTTTGCTTTGTCCTTGATTCCGGGGGTGCTTGTTGCCTCCTCGGCCCCCACCGATGCCGCGGAAGCCGACCGGTCCAGCGCGTCGGGAGCGCTGCCGCTGACTTGGTTCAGCAGCGCGATCAGCGCGTCCAGGTCTTTGGTCTCTCCTTCTGTCTGGGTTTCCTCTATGCAGCGCAGAATCTCCTGAATCGCGTCCACGGCCCTGAGCAAGACCTCGGTGATCTCGGCATCGAGTCTCAAGTGACCGTCGCGCAGCCGATTGAGTACGTGCTCCGCCGAGTGGGCGATCGACTCCAGCCGGGAAAACCCGGCAAAGCTGCTGGACCCTTTGATCGTATGCAGCGTACGGAAGATTCTCGACAGAATCTCGTCGTTGCCCGGCTGGCCCTCCAGTGCCACGAGGTCGCGCTCGAGCTGCTCCAAGCCCTCCCGGCTCTCGACGAGAAACTCCTCGATCGTTTCCTGATCTGGATCGGCCATGCTGAATAGAATACTCGTCTAGCCTGCTACTACTTTGGGACCCTGCCGGTGGCGCAACGAGAGCCTCTACAGAACCATTGGCGAAGGCGGTCCGGGGCTTCCCTCCTCCGGCCAGCCTTCAAGACATCTCTCTGGGCCATCGTGCCTTCGTCACCACCCGCCCGGAAACCGCAGCCCCGGTTTCCGGTCAGAAAACGCCTCGATCTGCGATGCCGTTCGCTTAGTTTCCCTCAATGGCTGCCCGCAAACTGGCTGCTATGCGGCAAGGTATCAAGCCTTTCGAGTACGCCACACCCCGACAACCCTGTCAATAGCTCAACGCGGCGGATGGTCCGGATAATCTACGGCCTAGCCAGGCTATCCATACTTGAGATCATGCATCCACGCCGAGAAGGAACACCGAAACATTTGCGCAACTCAAGCAGGAACGCCCAAGTATTTCCTCGATCGGAATGGGCCAAATGCACCCTTTGGGCTGAATTGCAATAATGGAGTCACGTTGGGCGACGGCGCCCTGCACACCGGATTGACGACAGGGGGGGGCATCCCGTGTAGGCTGGTGCTCGCCATGGGCTTACATCTGCGTCGGACGGATGATCTCGCGCACCACGTTCGAGGCTGACCTTCGCCGCACGCGTTATCGGGTGCGGTCCACGGTTCTAAAGGAATAGACTCAGGATCGCTGTGCGGCTGTCGTGGTCAAACAAGCGGTCTGTTTCAAGGATCGGCCGCCTCGTTGAGCGAGGCGAAACCACGTTTCGCATGCGCCCAGGCGTGCGACCAATTGCAAGCGTTCACACCCCCGGCAGTCGTCGAGTCGAGCACGCCGGTGAACGGTTACGACAGAATCGGGGCGACGCCGACGCAGTCAGCCACGCGCAACTGCCCTTTGCGGGCCCGTCCAGCGAGTGGTAGACGCCTGGGAAAGCCGTCGCTGGAGCGAAGACCCCCATGAACGGTCTGGCCCCGCCGCACAGTAACCTGCCCACCTCGCAGGGCCCAAACGCCGCTGGCTGTGGTGCTCCTCCTCGAAACACCCCCGATAGTGCTCGCTGTCGCGCCTTGCCAGCGACGCCCGGTCCTCTGCGATCCGCACAGGTTATTGTGTGGCGGGGCCTTACGACCGTGATCATGGTGCGACGATGAGCAACTACTTCAGCGACAACGAGGACCTGCGCTTCTACTTCGAGCGCGGCATCGCCTGGGAGCCGCTCATCGAGCTGACCGAGCATGGTTTTCGGGCTCAAGATGGGTTTGACAACGCGGATGAAGCGGTCGCGTTCTATCGCGAAATTGCCGTGCTCGTCGGCGGCTTTGTAGCCAACGAAATGGCGCCCCATGCCGCGGCCATCGACCGCGCGGGCGCACGCCTCGAGCGGGGGGAAGTCGTGGTGCCGGCTCGCATGGAGGCGATCTTCGAGCAGCTCAAGGAGCTCGACGTGCATGGCATGTGCCTGCCCCGAGAACTGGGCGGTCTGAACTGCCCGCTGATGCTCTACTTCGTCAACGGCGAGCTGTTCGCACGAGCCGACGTCGGAATGACAGCGCACTACGGTTTTCATGGGGGCATGGCGACAGCCATGCTGCTGTTTTCGATCATGGAGGGCACGACGGAATTCGAGGCGGATGGTCGCGTCCGAAAGACGCGCTTCCGGAAGGAAATGGATGAGATCGTGCGGGGCGAGGCCTGGGGATGCATGGACATAACCGAGCCGGACGCTGGCAGCGACATGGCGCAGCTCGAGAGCGTGGCGACGCAGGATGAGCACGGCAACTGGCGGCTCAGCGGGCACAAGATCTTCATCACGTCCGGGCATGGGAAATACCACTTCGTGATCGCGCGTACCGAGAGGGTTCAGGATTCGACCGACCCGCTCTCCGGACTGAAGGGGCTCTCGATGTTTCTCGTGCCCGCGTACGAACAGGGCGCAGATGGCAGCCGTCGCAGGATCGTGCGTCTCGAGCGTGTCGAGCACAAGCTCGGACACCACGCTTCGGTTACCGCATCCCTGAATTTCGAAGACGCGCCGGCAAGGCTCATCGGCAAGCGAGGCGAGGGCTTTGAACTGATGCTCCTGCTTATGAACGGCGCGCGCATCGGAGTGGGGTTCGAAGCCATCGGGGTGTGCGAGGCCGCCTATCGAATGGCCCGGGACTACGCAGCCGAGCGCTCCAGCATGGGCAAGAGCATCGACCGGCATGAGATGATAGCGGACTACCTGGACGAGATGCGCACCGACATCCAAGGCCTTAGAGCCATGGCCATGAAAGGTGCCTGGTTCGAAGAGATGAGCCGCAAGCTGCGGGCGGCTCGGGCGGCGACCCAGGACGAGGTCCAGCAAAGGCGGCTCGGGCAACAGGAAGAGGGCTACACGCACAGAGCAAGGAGAATCACGCCTTTGCTCAAGTACCTGGCTGCTGAAAAGGCGGTGGAGATGGCGCGCCGCTGTCTCCAAATCCATGGAGGCAACGGCTACATGACCGAGTACGGCGCTGAGAAGCTGCTGCGCGACGCCATGGCGATGCCCATCTACGAGGGCACGAGCCAGATCCAGGCGCTGATGGCCATGAAGGACACCCTCGGCGGCATCGTGAAGAACCCGCAGCAGTTCGTGCGCCGCATGGCCCAGGCGCGGTTTCGCTCGCTGTCGGCGTCCGACCCGCTGGAGCGGCGTGTGGCGCGGATCCAGCTCCTTTCCATGGGCGCGCAAAACCATCTGATCACCAGGACTGCGAAAGGCAAATTGCAGTCCCTTGCCGGGCGTCCGCTCAGCGAGTGGCCGTCCGCTTTCTTCAAGAACTGGGACCCCAAGCGCGATTTTCCGCATGCCATGCTGCACGCGGAGCGCCTGACGCGCCTGCTCGCCGACGAAGCGATCTCCGAGGTGCTGCTGGAGCAAGCGAGGCAACACAGCGACCGGCGCGAGCTGCTCGCACGCTACCTCGAGCGCGCCGAACCGCGCTGCCGCTTTCTGCGGGATGAGATCACGACCACAGGGTCTCCCCTGCTAGCGCGACTCGAACGCGAGCAGTCGCCAGGTCAGGCCGCCGGCGAGTTGGGACCCGCCACGAAATAGCCTGCCCACCTCGCAGGCTCCAAACGCCGCTGGCTGTGGTGCTCCTCCTCGAAATACCCGCCGTATTCCTCGTCGTCGCGCCTCGCCGGCGACGCCCGCTCCTCTGCGATCTGCACAGGTTATGGTGTGGGCGGTCCTTACGTTAGGGCTCGTGGTTTCGATCGAGATTCGCTTGACCCTTACGCGACGTGAGGCCGTAGGTTCTTGCGCATGGCAAAGAGCCGCACGTATCGGGTGAAGGAGGTCGCGCGCATCGCCGGCGTGTCCGTGCGCGCGCTTCACCACTACGACGAAATTGGGCTGCTCCCGCCATCGGGCCGCACGGGAGCAGGGTACCGGATCTACGGCGATGACGACCTGTTGCGCCTTCAGCAGATCCTCGTAGGGCGTGAGCTCGGGATGCCGCTCGAGGCGATCAAGCGTTTCCTCGACGATCCGAGCTTTGATCGACGTGCGGCTCTCGAAAGACAGCGCAAGGATCTGGCCGCTCGCGCGCAGCGTACGGCCGCGATGCTGCGAGCTGTCGACGTCGCCCTCGCGGCGACAGCAGGTGACGGAGGAAAGACCATGAAGGACATGGGCAAAGAAGAGATCAGCGCGATGTTCGATGGCTTCGATCCCTCGAGGTACGAGGACGAAGTCAAGGAGCGCTGGGGCAATACCGACGCCTACAAGGTGTCCGTGCAGCGCACGAGCAAGTACACCAAGGCGGACTGGGATAGGTACAAGCAAGAGTCCCATGCGATCATGAGCGCCGCGGCAGCACTCTTTGGTGCGAGCGCGCCGGCCGATGGCACCGAAGCCATGGCGGTCGCGGAGAGGCACCGGCTTTCGATCGATCGCTGGTTTTATCCCTGCGACGCGAAGACGCACGCCGGGCTCGCGGACCTGTACGAGGCAGACGATCGCTTTGCGACGAACATCGACAAGTACGGTCGCGGTCTGACGACTTGGTGGTCGGCGGCGATCCGCGCCAACGCTCGGCAGTGATCCCCGCACAGGCCGCCAACGTCGCGACCGATCGCAGAGCAACTTGCCTGCCGACCGCGGAATCGAGCGTTCGCCGAGGCCCATTTGCCGAAATACGAACCCAGGTATTGGGACTCGTGCGTAAAGTGACAGCTTCCCTACGACAGTTGCAGCATGCGGTCGATGGGGCGACGAGCTTGCTCCATGAGCTCCGGCGAAAGCTCGATGGTCGGGCGCAGGTCTCGCAGCGCCAGATACAGCTTCTCGAGCGTGTTCAGGCGCATGAAAGGGCACTCGCTGCAGGCGCAATGCCCTTCGGGGGGGGCGGGGATGAAGGTTTTCTCCGGTGCAGCCTTCTTCATCTGGTGCAGGATTCCGGACTCGGTGGCGACGATGAAAGCCGTCCCGTCGCTCTGTACTGCGTACTTGAGCAACGCGCTGGTCGAGCCGATGAAGTCGGCCATCTCGAGCACGGGCTCTTCGCACTCGGGGTGGGCGATGATCTCCGCGCTCGGGTTGCGGACCTTCAGTGCCACGAGCTTGCGCTGGCTGAACGTCTCGTGGACCACGCATACGCCAGGCCAGAGCACCATGTCGCGCCCCGTCTTGTTGATGAGGTGCCGGCCGAGGTTTCGATCCGGGGCGAACAGAATCTTTTTATCGGGCGGCACCGAGCTCACGATGCGTTCGGCGTTGGACGAGGTGCAGATCAGGTCGCTCGCAGCTTTCACCTCGGCGGTGCAGTTGATGTAGCTGATGGTCACGGCGCCGGGATGCCGGGTCTGCCAGGCTCGAAACGGCTCGAGGGCTGCGCTGTCGGCCAACGAGCAGCCCGCATCGGGATCCGGCAGGATCACGGTCTTTTGGGGATTCAGGATCTTCGCGGTCTCGGCCATGAAATGCACGCCACAGAACGCGATAACGTCCGCGTTGGTGCTCTTGGCGGCCTGCGCCAGCTGCAGGGAATCGCCCACGCAGTCGGCCAGATCCTGTAGCTCCGGCTCCTGATAGTAGTGCGCCAGGATCACGGCGTTGCGCTCGCGTCTGAGACGCTGGATTTCCGCTTCCAGATCGAGGCTGGGCTCCACCTGAGGCTGATCCATAGCGAGCTACTTAGCCTGCCTCGGCACGCTGCGCTACCAGGCCCCTCAGGCGCTCGCGGTCAACCCTCGCGCTGAGCCTTGCGAAGGCTCCTGTCCAGGACGAAGGGACCAAAGGGCAGCAGCGCGGCCACGATGATCTGCAGGGCACGGTCGCTGCCCCAACCCTTGAGCTTGCTGACATGGAAAGCAAGGACGCACACCGCAATGAACAGCAGTCCATGCACCATGCCGGTGACCCGAACGGCCAAGGGCATTGCTGCCAGGTACTTCAGCGGCATGGCTATCCCCAGCAGCAGCAGGAAGGAGACACCCTCCAGCAAGCAAACCAGCCGCAGCCGTGCGATTGGATTACGCAGCATACCCAAGCTCGTTCACTTCCAGCGCCGAACGACCTGGCGTCGCTTGCGGTGCTGGGGGCGTGGCGGAGCATACTACGACGTCCCATGGTCGGCCCCAAGCCGCGGCGGGCCCGAGGACCGTCTTTGCACTGGGTCTGCGCAGGATTCTGCCAGCGTCACCTCGAGAGGCTGCGGAGCTTTTCGCGGTAGCGTGCCGATGCATCGCCACGGCCAAGCAGCTGCGCATAGGACACCAATGCGGAGAGCACTTCGACGTTGGTCCCAAAGCGCCGGTGGAGTCTCTGCAGGAGGCGATAGGCGCCGGCCTTGTCGCCCGAATCGAAAAGCGCGACCGCGTATACGTAGCCGGCGTGGGCGTCGCTCGGCTGTAGCTCGTAGGCCGCCTTGAGGTGTTTCAGCGCTTCGCGAGGACGCTGCTGGCGCGTGAGCGCGAGGCCTAGCGCATGGTGCACCACGGGCTTGCTGCCTGCCCTGCGCAGCCCCTCCCGTAACAGCTTCTCGCACTCGGCAGCGTTGCCCGCAGCGCGCAACAGATCGGCCAGGTTGATGTAGGCCGGCGTGCAGGTAGGGTCGCGCGCGAGCGCTTCGCGCAGCAGCGCTCGCGCGCGTTCAAAGCGGCCGCCGGCCTGCTCGAGGTAGGCGAGCTCGACCAAGGACTCGGCTCGGTCCACGCTGAAGAGGCGCGAAGCGCGGTACTCAGCGAGCGCCTGCTCCAGATGGCCGCGAACCGGTCCCGGCCAGCGCGTGGTATCGGCGCCGCGGAATGCCGAGGCGGCTTCGATTCGCACGCTGCGCACCGGATCGGCAAGCAGCTGAGCGATCACCCGGCGTGCTTCTGGCGGCACCGCCGCTGCCAGCATGGCGGCAGCGCGACGCACGAGCGGACTGCGGTCCGTGGCCGCCCTGGCGAGCGCCTCCGGCACCCGAGACGAGGGTGTGCGGCCGAGATGGGCGAGCGCGCTCGCGCGCAGCATGGGCGTCGCGTCCGTGTCTGCGAAGCTCGCGAGCAGCCCAGCGTGCGCGCCCTGCTGCTGTGTCTGTGCCCTCCACAATGCCAGCGCATGCGGGCTGGGCTTGCGTCGTTCGAATCGCCGCGCGATCTGCGCGTCTGCCCAGCGGGCCGTTCGCTTCTTGTGGCAACCCGTGCAGACGTCCGGTGCGCCCGTTTTCGCGCTGAGCAACGGTTGCGGCACGCCCAGACGGTGGTCGCGGCGCCGGTCCACCACCATGTACGTGCGCTGCGGCATGTGGCAGGCCACGCACTGCGCGCCCCGGCTCGCTGGCGGATGGAAATGGTGCTTCGGGACGTCGTACACGTCCGCACGATGGCAGCGCGAGCACAAGGCGTTGCCTTCGTCGCGCGGCTCGAGACTGTGCGGCTCGTGGCAGTCCGAGCAGACAACCCCTTTGGCCCACATTCGGCTCTGCAGGAACGAACCGTACACATAGACCTCGGATCTGGCCTGCCCGTCCGGAAAGTAGAGCTGCTCCTCCAAGAGCTCCAGGCGGTAGCGATCGTGGTAGCTCGTACCCTTGCCGGGGCCAAGGTCGGCACGCCGGGAATGGCAGGGCGCGCAGGCTTCGAGCTCGGGATCGCGCCTGGACCCGCCCGAAAGCGACGCGATCGACGCAGCATCCACGAAGGTCCAGCGACGCGACCTGGGTTTGGTGAGCGCGTGCACCAGGCCCTTGGTGCCCGCGTCTTTTTGGGGGGCTGCGCCCCGGCTTGCCCAATCCACGTGCTTCGAGCCAGGGCCATGACACGCCTCGCAGCCCACGTCCTGTTCGTGCATCTCGGTCTCGTAGCGGGCGGTTTCACGATCGTAGCCGCGCCGCACGCCGGTTGCGTGGCAGTCGGCGCAGATCGAGTTCCAGTTGAACGCAGGACCTGTCCAGTACAGCGCGTCGCCTGGAGGCACGGGATCGTCCGGGTACAGGTGGAACCAGCGCTGTCCGCCCTGGGCCTTCGGGCGCGAATCCCACGCCACCTGCAGCGCCTGCAGTCGGCCGGGCTCGGTCTCCACCAAGTACTGCTGCAGCGGTGCGACCCCAAAGGTGTGACTCACGGTGTAGTCGTGCGGCCGGCCCTTGCCGTCCCGGGTGCGCACGGTGAAGCGGCCGTCGGCGGTCTTGTTCAGAAGCATGGTCTGCCCGAAATGGCTGAAGCGACGGTTGGCGAAGTCCCCGAGCACGGTCGTGTGCGTGGCGCGCTGCATGGCAAGGTCGTGGTGGGAGCCGCTCCAGGCCTCGAACGCCGCCCGGTGGCAACGCGAGCAAACGCCTCGGCCCACGTACTGCGGCGAAGCGCTGCTGGGCTGGGCGCCCTGTTTTCCGAGGCCCTGCTCGCCACCCGGGGTCGCGCTGTGCACGCTGCGCACGGCAGCGGCCGGCTGCGGGCCGTGCAGCTTCGCCGGCTGGCGATTCGACTGGCTTGACTGAGGGCGAGTGGTCGCTTCGGACGCCTGCTCGCAGCTGCAGCCGAGCGCCGACCAGGCCAGGGCCAGAGCCAAAGTCAAGAGGCGAGCATCGACCACCCGTACGGGTTGCGCTCCTACCAAACGTGGCCAGATATCGCGCTGGTCGCGACGCCAATCTGCTATACCGCCGAGCACGACCTGAATATACAAGACAAGGCCGGGTCGAACTGGTGTACGCGCATCTGTGCGACCGTGATGGTCCGCGTGTCCGTGATGCAGCGGGCACCCTGCAGGGCCTTGCCGCCGCAGGGCCTCCCGCCACAGCGTGTGCTGCCACACAGGAATCGAGGCAAGCATGAAGCGTCGCCATTTTCTTCAGCTCGGGACCACGGTGATGGCGGGGCTCCCGTTCGCCGGGCTGCTGAAGGCTTCAGCGCGCAGGAGCCTCGCAGCGGTCTTCGCGGAGCCGGTAGGACGCGGGGACTGGGTGGCGCTGTGGGCGGAGCTGGTCCAAGGCTACGACAAGGTACTGAGCCCGGGTAAGGCCTGGGGGAGCATCCTCGACGTGCCGGACCGCCGCCGCTGGAAGGAGCTGCCCAAGGCCAAGGCCAAGACGCTTCCGGGCGATCCCGAGCTCACAGGCCGCATGCTGTGGGCCATCGCGGGCTGGTTCACTCGACCCGGGCGCCCCACGGCGTTGCAGGCACGCGACGGCGTTGTCGACCTGAAGCCGTTGCTCATCGATACCGTCGCGAACGCCACCAACCCCAAGCACCCGGAGTACTGGGACCTCAGGTACGCCGGCGGCAAGCTCAACGGCAACCAGTTCAGCGTGGAGGCGCCCCCGACGGGGATCGCAGCACTGGTCGCACGGGAGCGCTTCCGCAAGGAGCTTCCCGCGGACTTCGCGAGCAACGTCGCCGAGTGGCTGCGGCTGCCGGCCACCGGCCATCGCGACAGCAACTGGAACCTGTTCCACGCCCTGGCCGCGGTGACGCGCGCGAAGCTCGGCGGAAGCATCGACACGGCCATGCTGAAACGCAACCTGACGAGCTGCATGGATATGTATCTCGGCCAGGGCGTGTTTACCGACGGGACGGGACGCCACTTCGACGACTACACGTTCTGGGTATTTGCCACCCACTTCGGCCTGTGGTGGGAAATGGACCGCCAGCGCCATCCCGAGCTGGCGCGCCGGATTCCGGACATGCTGCGCCAGGTGACCCGCTGGCAGCCGTACACCTTCGGGGCCGATGGATCCCATCCGGAATACGGCCGCAGCATCACCTACAAGTTCACTCGGCTCGCCTCGCTGGTCCAGGCCCACCGGCTCGGCTTTTGCGACGTGCCCCCGGGGCTCATCCGACGCATCATCCGCCTGCACGTGCTTTATTACATGCGTAACGGCGCGCTCGACCTTCGCAGGCAACGCTTGCTGCAGACCCTGAGCGCCGATGGCTCCCCGCACATGCGCGATTTCTACAACTATGCGGGCAGCACCTACTGGGCCATGCAGACCTTCAGCGAGCTCTGGCGTCTGCGGGACAACGACCCGCTGTGGACCGCAGCAGAACAGCCGCTGCCGGTCGAGCAGGACGATTTCGTTTACAAGATGCCGGTGCAGGGCTGGAAGTTCGTTGGCACGCGCAACCCTGGCTCGATCGTTCAGATCAACCACGGGGCAGACGGGCCTGTGCAGTACCTGCCGAAGTACCAGAAGCAGGCGTATCACTCCCAGCTGGGCTACGTGGCCGCTCACCGTGGCTACGCACCTTGCGACCACATGGCCACGCTGCGCATCCGCGGGCGAAACCACGTCCCGACACTCGTCGACTGGGACAAGGAGCTGCCCGAGATCGGCCGCAAGGTGGAGATCTACGAGGCCGCTCCGGGCCTCGAAGTCACCCATCTCCTTTTGCCGCTGGGCGAGACCCTGCTGCGCTTTACCCGTATCGAGGTTCCCGACAAGCTGCCGGCCAGGAGCCAGCTTCACCTGGGAGGCTACGCCTTGGGGTTTTCGCGCCGCGAAAGACCGAAGCTGACGCGCAGCACGAAGCTGCTGGCCGCTGCAAC
>JAKSBK010000299.1 GCA_022361155.1 Pseudomonadota bacterium | reverse complement strand
GCCACGCCCGAGCTCGAGTCCGACCTGCGCTCGTTCGAGGGCTACGTCAGCACCGACCCGAACCGGATCCGCAACACCCGCACCTTCTTCGAGGTGAGCGGGGACCTGAGCGAGCCGGGCGCGGTCGTGAGCCCGGACCGGTACGCGCGGGTCAAGGTTGGCGGGCGCTGGAGCCAGCGTTTGGCCGTGAGCGCCATCAAGGACGTGGACGGGGAGGCCGAGCGCGTCACGTTTGCCCTTCCCACGGGCATGGCGCACGCCGAGCAAGCCGAGCTGGTGCTTCACGGAGTCCGCGTCGACATCCGTGCTGATATGATCGAGCCCTACTAGTGCCTCGCCACAGGAATCCTGATCGTTTGGCCCCAGCCCTGGCGCCCGCTGGCGGCGTGGCGAGGCACTAGTGTCCTGCATCCGTGATTACTAGAGGTAAGGAGACCCCCCATGCGTGTCAAACACCCCACACGGACCCAGGCGACGCCAGCGCGAGGCTCACTGTGCGTCGCGCTGGTAGCGCTGGTAGGCGCTGCTTGCTCGGGACACGACTACCCCACCCCAACGGCGGGCGCGAGCGTGGCTCCTAGAGCCGGGACGTCCGGCGGCGCAGGCACGGGCGCTGCGGGCGGCGCAGCTGGCCAGACGACGGCCGGAACGGTTGCTCCCCCGCTGGTGGGCGGCATGGGCGGAGCCCTGCCGCCGATGGGTGGTGTGGGCGGCCTGCCGCCGATGGGTGGTATGGGCGGCCTGCCGCCGATGGGTGGTATGGGTGGCCTGCCGCCGATGGGTGGTATGGGTGGCCTGCCGCCGATGGGTGGTATGGGCGGCCTGCCGCCGATGGGTGGTACTGCGCTGCCGCCGTTGCCCACCGTCGGCGCTCAAGGCGTCAACATCGTGCGGGTGGAGATCAACCAAGGCAACGCCATCGTGCTCGCCAAAGCTGGCCAGCCGGTCGCCGATCCCTACAAGATGGCGCCGGTCGTGGGTGGCAAGAAGGCGCTGGTGCGCGGCTACTGGCAGGCCGGCGCGCAGCCGGGCTCCGTCTTGGGGATCCTGACGGTGACGCAGATGGGCGGGACCATGAAGCGCTTCGAGGACACCAAGATGGTCAAAAAGCCGTCCAAGCCGCTCAACAGCGGTTCGGTGCCCGAGGACGGAGCCTTCAACTGGATACTCGAAGCCGAGGACGTCAAGGACGGCATGCAGCTCGCGATCGAGCTCTTCGATGCCACGGCCGCGCCCGGGGCACCGCCCGTGCCGGCACCCCGCTATCCCGAGACCGGTACGCTGCCGGTCAAGGCCGACGACACCCGCTCCGAGCTCACCGTGGTGATCCTTCCGGCTACGTTGGGCGGCAGCACGCCCACGCACACGCCCGCCGAGGCCAAGGAGCTCGAGGACTACCACTACGACATCTTCCCGGTGCAGAAGGTCAACATGGACGTGAGGGGTCCGACCACGCTGGACGGCGTGCCCCAGGGCGTTTCCGAAAACGCGCCCATCTGGACGGCGCTCGGCCGGATCTGCCGCAGGGACATGGCGAAGCTGGGCGTCTTCTACCAGGCGATCATCGATCGCTCCAAGACCGGCTTCAGCAAGGGCGGCAGCTCGACCGGCCGCACGAGCACGCTGATGCCGTGCTCCAGGCTGGCCTTCAATCTAGGCAACTACGGGAGCTACACGAACTCGATCACCACCAAGATGGATTCGGTGGCACACGAGTTCGGCCACAACCACGAGCGCCCGCACATCGACTGCGGGGGCCCGGCGAGCGTCGACCCGACATTCCCTTATCAGAACGGCGATATAGGCCAGCAGGGCTACCGCGTGACCGTGGGCGAGTTCATGCACAGGGACATGTGGAAAGACTTCATGGGCTATTGCCGGCCGCGCTGGATCGCCGACTGGAGCATCGGCAAGCTTCACGAAGTGACCAAGAGGCTCACGCGTACGGCGCCGCCCGACGTGCCCGCCACGCCCGAGCTCGAGTCCGACCTGCGCTCGTTCGAGGGCTACGTCAGCACCGACCCGAACCGGATCCGCAACACCCGCACCTTCTTCGAGGTGAGCGGGGACCTGAGCGAGCCGGGCGCGGTCGTGAGCCCGGACCAGTACGCGCGGGTCAAGGTTGGCGGGCGCTGGAGCCAGCGTTTGGCCGTGAGCGCCATCAAGGACGTGGACGGGGAGGCCGAGCGCGTCACGTTTGCCCTTCCCGCGGGCATGGCGCACGTCGAGCAAGCCGAGCTGGTGCTTCACGGAGTCCGTGTCAAGTTCGGTGCCCAGGGCATCGAGCGTTTCTGAGCCGGAAGCTCCGATTCGGGTTGGGTTACCGTGCCTTCCGCGCGCGGCCACGAACGCTCCCGCGCGCGGAATGTCGGACTGGGGTGAGCGACGGGATTCGAACCCGCGACGACTGGTACCACAAACCAGCGCTCTACCTACTGAGCTACGCCCACCAAGGAGCTGCCAGGACCATAACCGCGCTGCCGGTCAAGTCAACGTTGTACTAGCACTACTGCCACCCAAGGATGCCGCGGCCGCGCGGGTAGTAGCGTCGGGTCCACTCGGCCATCGCGATACCGGCCGCCACCGAGACGGGGTACGAGTGGTTGACGCCGAACATGGGGATGGCCACCACCTGTTCGGCCGCATCCAGGATGCTCGGGTCCACGCCCGTGTCTTCGTTGCCGAAGACCAGGACCGCGTCCCGCGCCGGCAATTCGGCCTGCCACAGCCCAACTCGTGCGTGATCCCGCTCGAACGCGATGATGCGCCAGTCCTTTTCGCTTGCCAGCTGAACGAACCGGGCTGGCGAGGCCACATGAACGATGTGCTCGTATTTTTCCATTCCCATGGATGCCCGTTTGTAGTAGGGAGCTTCACCCAAGAGCAGGATCTCCTGGGCCAGGAACGAATGCGCTGTGCGGATGATGGCCCCCACGTTGAAGGGATTCTTGAAGCGGTCCACGGCAATCCGAAGCGGGTGCCGCAATCGCGCCAGCTCGCGCCGTACTTCCTCGCTGGGATAACCGAGCGGAGCTACCCTCACGCCCGCGCTTTCCACTTGATGCTACACCCCATAGAAGCTACCGGCGCGAAGCTCAGGGTGGCGTCGGCCAACAGGCAGTCGATCACCTCCCGCAGGTCATGACGCTTGACTTGGTCGGCGTGCTGCCAGTTGTCATCCAAGCGGCCGTTGTAGCGGAGCCTGCGCGCCTGGTCGAATACAAAGAAATCGGGGGTGCAGGCGGCGTTGTAGGCGCGCGCCACCTCCTGACTCTCGTCCCGCAGGTAGGGAAAAGGAAACTCCCGATCTCGCGCGCGTTGCACCATCTTGTCAAACGAATCCTCGGGGTAGTTGACATCGTCGTTCGGGTTGATCGCCACTAGCTGCGCTCCTCGTGGTCCAAAGTCCTCTTGGAGCCGCACTAGCCGGCTCTCGACTGCCTGGGCGTAGGGGCAGTGATTGCAGGTGAACACGACCACGAGCACCCGTGCGTCGTTGAAGGAGTCGAGCGAGTAGCTTTGACCGTCGGTCGCGGGTAGCGAGAACGGTGGGGCGGGGGTATCGAGGGGCATTCCTTTGGAGTAGGCGACCACGTTTGATGCTCCTGGGCAGTGGGATGACGATACGCTTGCGATAGGCTCTAGTGTCCTGGATCCCTGATTTCGTACATGAAAGGACGGTCGCTGGCTCGAGCGGCGTCAAGGGCCGGTGAATTATGTGCGAGATTTGGAATCCGGGACACTAGTCTAGTGCCTCTGCAGCACGATTTCGACGGGTCCCACCGCTTCCGAAGCCCGTGGATGGTAAGGTTGCCGCGCAAGGCCCATGCCGAAGGCAGCCGAAGAGCCCGCGAGGCTCGCCGACCCGCCTCAGGGGAGAGCACGTCGCTTGACAGACGTGCTCATCGCTGGGTTCGTACTGGTCCAGCTAGCGCTGCCGTTGAGCTGCTACCTAGCGGATCGCGGCTCCGACGAGCGCTTCTGCTGGCGCATGTTCTCCACGTTGCGCATGCGCAGCTGCAGTGTCTTGGTGCTCGAGACCCGCTCCGAGAGCGGCGAGCGGGTCTCGCGCGAGCTCGCGCTCTACAAGGCGCTACACTCCGCCTGGGTCAGCTCGCTCAAGCGTTTCCGGCGCAATGTGGTCGACAAGTTCTTGCGCTGGCGCTGCGAGCAGCCGGGAACCACGAGCGCGGTGTTCACACGATCGTGCCGTGAACCCGACGGCAGCGAAGTACCCGCAGACAGGCTGGCGATCGACTGCACAGAGGGGTGGATCCGGGTCATGGGGAGCGGCCGGTGAGCGTTTGGGAGCGACACTGGTACGGTGACGTGATCGCGCTGCGCCCCTACCTTCTGCGCAAGGGCGTATTGGTGCTGCTCGCCCTGGACGCCTGGCTGCTCATGCTCGGCCACGCGGGTCGCTATGGAGCGGGCGGTTTCAATGTGGCGCACTTCCTCTGGCTCGATGCTGCGCAGCCGCTGCCGGTGCCAGGCTTGTACATCGGCGTCGTGCTTGTCGTGGGGCTGCTTGCGCTCGTCATGGCGCTCGTCGGCGAGTCGCGAACCGGTATGGCGGCGCTGTGGCTGCTGTACACGTACTCCTGGTGCATGAGCATGCTCGATAGCTACCAGCACCACTACCTGCTGTCGGTCGTCCTTTTCTGCCTGGTGTTCTTCCCGCCGGCAGATGCCTCGGGCCTGTATGCCCTGTCCGGGATCCGCAGCCGGCGGCCGGCCCAGCGCTGCAGCCAGCCCACGGCCACGGCCACGTGGTCGCTGCGTGCGGCTGCACAGCGCTGCAGTGCGACACTCGGGATCGTCGTGGGGGGGCGTGGCTGGCGGCTAGCCACGACGAGCGCGTGGAGCTACCGCATGCTGCTTACGTTCGTCGGCATCGTCTACGGCTATACGGCACTCGCCAAGGTCGACGACACGTGGCGCAAGGGGCATACGTTTCGCTCGATCGGTGATGCCGGCCGCCTGCTCGAGCCGCTCTCGGTCCATGCGCGTGAGCTCGGCATGTCGTCGGAGAGCTTCTGGGAGCTGATGGCGAGCTCGGTCGTGCTGGCCGAGGTGCTGCTCGCGCTGGGCTACGTGGTTGTGGCCTACAGCGACCAACTGGAGCGAGCCTGGCTGCGGCTGTGGTGTCTCGCTACTTGGCTGCTGGCGCTCGGCCTTCATGCGATGATCGAGCTGATCGATCTCAGCATCGGTTGGTTCAGCTACTACATGCTGTGGGCCGCGTCGGTCGCGCTGCTGCCGGCCTCGTGGCTGCATCGCCTCGGCATGGCGGCGACTTGGCCGGCGCGCCTCCTACAAGCCGGCCTCACGCGCTGGGAGCAGGAGCAAACCGCGCGCCGGGAGGGCCCGCTCGTGACGCTGGTGCTCGCTTGCGGCGCGGCGGCGCTCACGGTGTTCGCTGGACGGGCTCTCGATCTGCCGGGCGCCCCGCAAGCGGCGCTCGTGGTCGCGGTGCTCCTCCTCGTTCGGGCGGTCGTGTCGGCTCGCAGCGCCGCGGGACGCGCGAGGCTTCAACGCGAGGCGCTGGCCACGGTCGCGGCAGTGGGCTTGCTGTGGCTCAGCGTCACCAACAGCGACGTACGCTACGACTACTACCGATTCGTTGGCGGCGACCTGAGCCGTCGCGACCGGCTCGAGGACGCGCTGTCAGCCTACCTCAAGGCCGAGCGCTACGCTCCCGAAGGCGAGTCGCGCAAGGACAAGATCGCGCGTCTCAAGCGCCAACTGGGGATCTAGCTATAGGCTGGCCTCAGGCTGGCCTAGCCCTTGGAGATGCGACCCTCTTTGTGCAGCGTGTGAGAGCGGCAGGCGCGGCAGAACTTCTTGATCGAGAACTTGCCGGTCATCTTCCGCTTGTTCTTGTCGGTTACGTAGTTATCGCGCCCGCACGCATCGCAGCTCAGCTTGATGAGGTCTCGCATGACGAGGCGGGCATAGCCCCCGGGTGTTCCCTCGGCAAGACGAGGCCGCCGTTGGCCCGAACCGGCAGCCGGGGCCACCGCGTGTCACGGCGGCTTGCGGGAGTTTTTCGTGCCTGGTTTGACGCCGCGATGTGTGTACCTAGAATTCGACACTTGGGGGGAGAGGGTCCAACCATGAGACGGCTCACACTCTGGTGCGCGCTTATAAGCTTGCTGATCAGCGCCTGCGGGGGCGAGGGTTACCCGATCCCGCTGAGGGGCGATACCGGAGATGCTGCACAGCTGACCGACTGCTACGACCCCGAAGACGAGGGGCTCGAATGCGACGAAGCCGATCCGATACCCATATCCGACGTGGGCAGCTTCTGCCATTGCCAGTGCGTTGACGACCTCGTCGAGTGCCAGATCGGCAATACGCCCCTGCCGTGATCGGCTCCTGCCGGATGCATGCCGGCGGATCGGCTGGATCGTAAGGGCCCCAAGGCCTTCCTCAGGGCTCGACGAGCCCTCGGTCATCAGAACAGATCTGCCTGGCGTTTGGCCGGTTTCGCCATGCCGAGGTGCTCGTAGGCGCGGCCCGTGGCGATGCGGCCTCGGGACGTTCGGCCCACAAGGCCTTGCTGGATGAGGTAGGGCTCGTACACATCCTCGAGGGTGTCGCGCGGCTCGCCCAGTGCGGCTGCGAGGGTGTCGATGCCGACCGGGCCGCCGGCATAGTGCTCCACGATCACCCGGAGATAGCGCCGGTCCATGGCGTCCAGACCTGCCGCGTCCACTTCCTCGCGCTCCAGGGCATCGCTCGCAAGGTCGTGGTCCACGCGGCCATCGGCGAGCACCTCGGCGAAATCGCGCGCGCGCCGCAACAGGCGGTTTGCGATCCGTGGAGTGCCCCGGGCGCGCCGAGCGATTTCCAGCGCGGCGTCGTTGCTGAGCGGCAGCGACAGCAGCCTGGCGCTGCGCACCAGGATCCGCGCCAGCGCGTCGACGGGGTAGTACTCGAGTCGTGACACGATACCGAAACGTGACAGCAAGGGGCTCGTCAGCAAGCCGGTGCGCGTGGTGGCTCCCACCAGCGTGAAGGGTTGCAGCGGCAGCTGGAGCGAGGTTGCATACGGGCCCTCACCCTGGACGATCTGGATCTTGAAGTCCTCGATGGCACCGTACAGGCTCTCCTCGACAGTCGGCGTCAGGCGATGGATCTCATCGACGAACAGCACGTCGCGTCGTTCGAGCTTGGTGAGCAGGGCAGCAAGCTGCCCCTTGTGCTCGATGGCCGGACCGTCCGCACGTACCACGTTTGCATTGAGCTCTCGCGCCAGGATCAGTGCCATGGTGGTCTTGCCCAGGCCCGGGGGCCCGCACAGCAGCGTGTGATCCAGCGGGTCCCTGCGCCGATTTGCGGCCTCGGTGTAGACGTGCAGGTTGCTCTTGACCTTGTCCTGCCCGACGAACTCGTCAAAGCAGGTCGGTCGCAGCGTCACGTCGTAGTCGCGATCGTCGTCGCTTGCGTCTGCGTCGAGCGGCTGGTTGGCTCTGGGGTCGAGTCGTTGGTGCACTGGCGTGTTTCCGGACCTGCTAGCCGAGCAGCAGCAACGTCTTTCGCAGCAGTTCCTCGACCGGCTTGTCGAGGTCGCCATCGGGGATCTTGCCGGCTGCCGTCTCGGCTTCGCTCTTGCGGTAACCCAGGTGAACGAGCGCGTTGGCTACGATCGCACGCTGTTCGGGCAGGCCCGGGGCTTCGCGTGCCGGGGCTGCGCTGGGACGCGTGGCGCTCGCGACCGCCGGCAGCTTATCCTTGAGCTCGAGTACCAAGCGCTCCACGGTCTTCTTGCCCACGCCGCTGATGCCCTTGAAGCGGCTCTTGTCGCCGCGCGCTACCGCGGTGACGAGGTCGCTGGCGCTCAGGTGACCCAGGATGGCCAAGGCGATCCTCGGACCCACGCTTGCAACCCCGAGCAACGCGCGAAACACGGCGCGATCCTCGACGCTGGCGAAGGCGAACAGGGTGAGCGCGTCTTCGCGCACGTGGGTGTGCACGAAAAGCGACACTTGCTCGGGCGCCGCGGGCAGCCCTCGAGCCGAGCGGACCGGCAAGAGCACCTCGTAGCCCACCCCGCCGACGTCGACGACACAGGTACCGTCAGATTCCCGCCCCACTACTACACCGCGCAGCCTGCCAATCACTGGCCGGTTCCGATCGCTGGGCGCCTGGCGATCACGGCGCCGAGGGTAGCATGGCCGGGGGCCGGCGGTAGCCACCCTCGCCAGCAGCGCGCTTGGCCACACAGGCTTGGGTTTCCCTTGGCGCACGGCCCGCGTGCCCGGCGATACCGACTACTGACGGCAGCGCGGTGGCGGGCTGGCCGGCCGCTTGCGGGTCCATTTCCGAATTCTGCATCCGAGCGTTCAGGAAACCGTGGTGGGTCGAGCCGGCTGTGTGTAGAGTCGCTCCGCTTCAATCCGCCGGGGCGCGGACGCCGGCCCGCTTCAACGCAGGCGTTCTGGGACACGGCGCGATGATGGAAAGGCTGCGGCAATGGCTGGCTCCGACATACTCGTCTTCGTCTTGTTCGTGATCTCGGTGATCTCGATCGGTCTTTGGAAGAGCCGGGGCGAGGAGACCCACAGCGAGCACGGCGCCCAGGACTATTTCCTCGCTGGCAGGGGGCTGCGCTGGTGGCTGGTCGGGTTTTCGCTGATCGCCGCCAACATCTCGACCGAGCAGTTTGTCGGCATGAGCGGCAAGGCCGCGGACTGGCTGGGCATGGCCATCGCCAGCTACGAGTGGATGGCCGCCATCACACTGGTCGTCGTGGCTTTCGTGTTCTTGCCGACCTTCCTGCGCAGCGGGATCTACACCATCCCCGAGTTCCTCGAATACCGCTATAACCCGTTTGCGCGCACGATCATGGCCATCAGCACGCTCGTTATTCTGGTCGGCGTGCCCACGGCATCGGTGATCTTCGCGGGCGCCAAGGTGATCTGCGTGTTCTTTCAGGGCCAGAGCCTGCTCGGCCTGGACCTCGGCAACATCACGGTGGCCTGCTGGATCATCGGCACGCTGGCGGCGGTCTACGTTTTTGCGGGCGGCCTGAAGGCCTGCGCCTGGGCCGACTTGATCCAGGGTGCCGCGCTGATTCTCGGTGGAGGCGTCGTCCTCGTGTTGGCCATGAACGCCCTGGCTGCGGCCGATCCGCAGTTTCTAGCGGCGCATGCCGTCAACCCGGATGTGAGCCTGGAGCGGCTCACCGCGGGCGGTCCGGTGGCGCGTTTCGTCGAGCTGAACGGCGGCGCGCTGCCCGAAGGCAAGCTGCACATGGTGCGGCCGAGCGACGACCCCGAGATCCCCTGGTCCGCGCTCGTGGTGGGCCTGTGGATACCGAACTTCTTCTATTGGGGGCTCAACCAGTACGTCACGCAGCGCACCTTGGGCTCCAAGTCGCTTGCCGAAGGCCAGAAGGGGATCGTCTTCGCGGCGTTTCTCAAGCTGCTCATTCCCTTTGTCGTCGTGATTCCGGGCGTGCTCGCCTTCAATCTGTTCGGCACCGACCTGCAGCACGAGGCCAAGCGCAAGAACGCGCCGATCGTGGAAGCCTTCGAGCGCGGCGAGCGAGGGCTGATCGAATTCTCGGAAGACTTCGCCAGGGACAACCCCGAGCTCGGTCTCAAGGTGCTCGCGCACAACCGGGCGCTGCTCGGTCAGCCCGAGCCCGGACCCATGCAGCCGGCGCAGCTCGTCGCCGCCAACGCCCTGTGCGCACGAAGCGGGGCGGATCGCGGTTTGCCCACGCTGGGAACACTCATCGGCTACGACTACGATGCCGCGTTCCCCACGCTGCTGCGCAACCTGCTCGTGCCGGGCTACGGTCTGCTGGGTTTCGTGCTGGCCGCGATCTTCGGCGCGGTGGTGAGCTCACTGGCTTCCATGCTCAACTCGGCGTCTACTATTTTTGCGATGGACGTTTACGCTCGGGTCAAGAAGGCGCATTCCCAATTCGAGCTCGTGAGCGTGGGCCGGGCGGGGGTGGTCGTCTTTGTCTTGATCGCCATGTTGATCGCTCCGCACCTCGGCAGCCCGCGCTTCGGGGGCATCTTCACCTTCATCCAGGAGTTTCAGGGCTTTATTTCGCCCGGCATCTTGGCGATATTCCTGTTCGGGTTGCTGGTGCCCAAGGCACCTCGCGTCGTGGGCATGGTCGGTCTCGTGCTCAACCCAATCCTGTACGGCGCGTTGAAGGTAGTCTTGCCCCAAGTCGCGTTTCTCGACCGCATGGCCATTTGCTTCGGCGTGGTCCTGGTCGTGCTGGCCGTGCTCACCGCAGCAAGACCGCTGAAAGAACCGGTCGTGCTGCCGGTCAACGAAGACATGGACATGACCTCCACCAAGGGCGCCAAGACCTTTGGGGGCGTGGTGGTGGTCCTCACGCTGATACTGTACGCCGTGTTCTGGTAGTTCATCTGTTCAAGTTGCGCGCCGGGCAGCCTCGAGCGGCGCCACGTTCAAGTGCGTGATCGCGACGGCAAGGGCATCGGTGGCGTCCAGCGAGGGTAGGTTGCGCCAGCCCAGGATCGCGGCAACCATGCGCGCGACTTGCTCCTTGGGAGCACGCCCCTTGCCTGCGACAGCCCGCTTGACCAGCGCGGGCGGGTACGCATGCACGCTGAGCTCGGCCTTGGCGGCGGCCAACAGCGCGACTCCGCGCGCGTGCCCAAGCTTGAGCGCGGCTTGGGGCGAGCGCGCGAAAAAGATGTCCTCCACGGCGACCGCTTGCGGGCGGTGCCGCGCGATAACCGCGCTGACTCCGTCGTAGATATCGCGCAGCCGCTCGTGGAATTCGCTGTTCGCACAGGTCCTGATGGCGCCCGCTTCCAGTCCGGCCAGGCGCGAGCCCGAGCGCTCCACCACGCCCCAGCCGGTACACACCGATCCAGGGTCTACGCCCAAGACGAGCAGCGAGCGCGCCATCCTATGGGCTAGCCGTCCGTGGCTAGTCGCTCAAGGGCAGCCTGGGACAGTTCAAAGTCCGAGCTCACTCGCTGCACGTCGTCGTGGTCCTCGAGGGTGTCGATCAGCTTCATCAGCGTTTCGGCGTCCTGTGCGTCCACGTGTTTCTTGTTTCGCGCGCTGCGGTCGAGCTCGGTGCTGGTGACCTTGATCGCAGCCCTTTCCAGCGCCTCCCGCACCTCGTCGAGGCCGTCGCGCGGCGTGGTGACCACCCACTCGTCGTCCAGCGCCTCCACGTCATCGGCGCCCGCGTTCACGGCTACCTCGAAGATCCGCTCCTCGCCCGCAGCCTCAAGCGGGAGGCGCACGACCCCTTTGTCGTCGAACGCCCACAGTGCCGAGCCCGCACTGCCAAGCTGACCGTTGTGGCGCTCGAAGATCTTCCGGATTTCCGGGGCGGTGCGGTTCCGATTGTCCGTCACCACGTCGATGGCGAACAACGTGCCTCCGGGGCCCACGCCTTCGTAGGTGAGCTCTTCGTAGTTGACCCCATCCAGCTCGCCGGTACCCTTCTTGACTGCCCGTACAACGTTGTCGTTCGGCATGTTGTGCGACTTGGCGAGGTCCATGGCTCGCCGAAGGCGGGGGTTGCCATCCGCGTCACCTCCACCCAAGCGGGCTGCGACGGTGATCTCCTTGATGATCTTGGTAAACACCTTGCCGCGCTTGGCGTCGGCGGCGCCCTTCTTGTGCCGGATCGTGGACCATTTGCTGTGGCCGCTCATGGCGTGCTAGCGCGAGCCCCCGCCATGGCCTGCTTCCTAGCACCGGGCGAGGTCCCGGTCATCTCGACTGATACAGGCTCAGCGTACCCACGTACAGGAAGCCGATCATGAACAGCACCAGAAAGGGAATGCTGACCCAGGATCCGGTTGCTACCGCGAGCGCGATCGTAAACACGAAGTAGAGCCCGAACCCGAGCTCGATCAGGCTTCCGAGTCGCTTCGCGGTTGCCCGGTAGCGCTTGGAGTACCAGGCGTCGCTGCGCTCGACGACACCGTGCTTGGGCGTGCGCACGAACTCGGATGGACCCCCGAAAAGGCCTTCGAGCACGGCTCTCGCGTTGTTGATAGACAGGCCGATGCTTATGGCCATCATCAGCGGCAGCCTGCGCACGGCCTCTGCGAGGTTGCCGTAGAGCGCTCGATGGGTGGTGAGGTAGAAGATCACGATGGACACGCACGTGGCCAGGAACAGGGGCACGTCGAGAAGCAGCAATTCGGGCCGATCCATCTGTCTGCGCAGCAGCATGTTGGGTAGCTGCAAGCATGCCAGGATCACGAGGAACAGATAGGCGAAGTTGTTGGTGAGGTGAAACATGCACTCGAGCTTCACCTTCCAAGGGATGTCGGCTGTAAGCACCTGCATGATGAGCTTCTTGGTGGTCTGGGCCGAGCCCTTGGCCCAGCGATACTGCTGGCCCTTGAAGCTGTTCATCTCACAGGGTACCTCGGCCGGCGCCAGAGCCTCGTGCACGTACACGAACTGCCAGCCGCGCAGCTGCGCGCGAAAGCTCAAGTCCATGTCTTCGGTAAGCGTGTCGTGCTGCCAACCCCCCGCATCGATGATGGCCGAACGCCGCCACATGCCCGCGGTGCCGTTGAAGTTGAAGAAGCGCCCGGAGCGGTTGCGTGCCGTGTGCTCGATCACGAAGTGACCGTCCAGCATCATGGACTGCACGCGCGTCAATACCGAGTAGTTGCGATTGATGTGGCCCCAGCGGGCCTGCACCATGGCTACCCTTGGATCGCTGAAGTGGTGGATCAATTCGTTGATGATGCCGGGTGTCGGCAGGAAGTCGGCGTCGAGCACGAGCAGATAGTCGCCCCGGGCCACCTTCAGTCCTGCTTCGAGCGCTCCAGCCTTGAAGCCGACCCGATCGCGACGGTGCAGGTGCACCACGCACAGGCCCCGGGCTCGCAGGTTCGCCACCTTGCGGGCCACGATGTGTTGGGTTTCATCGGTCGAGTCGTCCAGCACTTGTATTTCGAGCTTGTCCAGCGGGTAATCGATGTTCGCGACGGCTTCGAGCAGGCGTTCCGCCACGTACATCTCGTTGAACATGGGCAGCTGAACGGTGACGGAGGGCAGCTGTTCAAAGCGCGCGGCAGCCACCGGGGCGCGCCGTCGATGTTTCCAGTACAGAAACAGCAGCTGGCCGCGGTGAAAGCCGTAGGCTCCGAGAATCGACAGCACCGCGAGGTACAGGATGACGACGGCTGTTTCCATGGGCCGTGTGCTCGTTGCCGGCCCCCAGCCACCGGCGTCGGCGTGCATGGGAGCACCGAGCGTCCGCGCAGTTGTCACGGGAATGTAAAAGGTTGTCGCAAAACGTCCCGGGAAACCTGCTACCGGCGCCGAGACGCAGGAGCTTGATCTGCGAACCATATGGTCAGCCACCATCGTGTGCTCGCTAGCCTGCCACTGCTTTTCTTGGCGGCGATAAGGGGGCTTTTCGCGTCCGATCTGGCTCCAGGCCGGCTGCGGCTCCACCCGAGAGCGTACACGTGGTTCGCGTCCGCGGACATGGAACGCGGCGCCCGGCTCGATCTCGAACGGTTGGGTGTCCGTCAGTTGGGTGTCCTCGACACCATCGGGCCACGTCTGGGGCAGGGCATCGCTCTTGCACTCCTGCCGCAGGATGAGCTCGGGTCAGCGCTACAGACCCCGATCCCGCGACATTCGGATCGCGGCCCGAGCAAGCCTTGCTTTGTGACCGGGAAAGGGACGCGGTGCATGAAGCCACGGCAGCGCAAGGAGGAACCAATGACGAAACCAGCCTGTTTTTCCCGCACCGCGGGGCTTGCGCGAGCACGTGTGCCCGGGGGTCTTGGTCGGTTGGCGCCGAGCGCCGTTGTACTGGCGCTGTGCGGCACGCTGAGTGCTTGCGGCGACCACAAGACAGCCATGCACATGCACGGTGGGGGGCCGTACGCAGGAACCGCGGGCACGGACGGAGCCGGAGGCCGGGCTGGCGTGGTCAGAGCACCGAGCCCGCGATCCGGAGGGGGCCGCGGCGGCGTCCTGGGTCCCGCGGGCGTGATCGGCGGTCGCACCGCAGGTGTGGCGGGCATCGGGGGCACGACGGGCGCGATCGTGCCGTGTGGTGCTGTCGGCGGCCGCCCGGGCGGTTTTCCGGGGTTTGGGGGGCTGGGCCTGCCCCTCGGGGGCTTCGGGGGCCTCGCGGGCTTGCAGGCGGCTCCGGCGGTTCCGGTCGTGCGGGCCAAGACCCCGCCGCCGCCCATTAGCGGCGGCACCTTGATTCTGACCAGCAACGGCGGTCGAGCCGTGGTGTCCGATCCCGATCGGGACGCGGTGTACATCGCCGACCTCGGCAGCTTCGAGCGGATCGCCGAGATCAAGCTCGAGGCGGGCGACGAGCCGGGTCGTCTGGTCGAAGACAGGGCGGGCCGCGTACACGTCGCTCTGCGCGGCGGAGGCGCTGTCGTTAGTGTCGATCCGAAGCAGCCGGCGCTCGTGGAGCGCCGCCCGGCTTGCGACCATCCCCGCGGCATCGCCTACGACCAGACGACCGACTCGTTGCACGTCGCCTGTGCCGAAGGGGTTCTCCTAACCTTGCCCGCGGGTGGTGGGCCGCCCAGCCGCTCGCTGACCCTGGCCCCCGACCTGCGCGACGTGGTGGCGGCGGACGATCGACTCTATGTATCCCGGTTTCGCGCTGCGGAGCTGCTCGTGCTCGACGCACAAGGACAGATCAGCCAGCGCATGACGCCAGCCCCGGCGAAGTCCATGGAGCAACGTGCGGTTCAGGCGGGGCAAGGCATGTGCAGAGTGATGCCCGTGGAAGTGTCCTTCGAAGCCAACGTGGCCTGGCGCCTTGTGCGAATACCGCGCTCGGGCGTCGCCATGCTCCACCAGCGCTCGGACGCTTCGCTGATCGGAACCAAGACGCCGGGGGGCTATGCCAGCGGCGGCTGCGGCTCGAGCATCGTGCACGCCAGCGTGACTTCGTTGAGTGCCTCGACAGGCGGCGGACCGGCGGCTCCGGCGGCTCCCGTGCTGACCTCGGCCGTGCTGGCGGTGGATCTCGCTGTATCGCCCGGCCGCAGTAGAATGGCCGTGGCAAGTCCGGGCAACGCAGCGAGCGCAGCTTCCGGGCCGCCGCTGGTGGCTGCAGCGGACTTCGAGCCGTCGCTGCCGCTGCCGAGCGGCCTGTCGACGCAGGTCCTGGTCTACAGCGCGCCGGGCGGATCCCTTCCGACCAATCCCGCGCGGGGTCAGCTCGAGTGCGCGGCAGCCAGCCGACAGCTGCGCATGCGGGGCGAAGCCACCAGTGTGATGTTCCTGGACGAGGCGACGCTGGTGGTCCAGTCCAGGGAACCGGCCGAGCTGGCGCTCTTCGATCTGAATGCAGCGGCCTCGCAGACTCCGTTTGCCACGATTCCGCTCAGCCTCGAGCGCCGAAGCGACAGCGGCCACGCCTTGTTCCATCGCAACAGCGGTGGCAGTATCGCGTGTGCTCAGTGCCACGCCGAAGCTGGAGACGATGGCCGGGTCTGGGACTTCGAGGGTTTCGGCCGGCGGCGCACACAGCACCTGCGCGGCGGCATCCTGGGAACCGAGCCCTTTCATTGGCAAGGCGACATGAAGGACTTCGGCATGCTCGTGCACGAGGTGTTCGTTGGCCGCATGGGCGGCTTCACGCCGTCCGCCGAGCAGATCGAGGCCCTAGCCCAATGGATCGACGCGCAGCCGGCACTGCGGTCCAGTCCGGCCGACGCTGCGGCGGTGGCGCTAGGCAAAAAGGTCTTCGAGTCCCAACAGGCCGCTTGCTCCTCGTGCCATGCGGGTCCCAAATTGACCAACAGTGAGAGCGTGGACGTCGGCACAGGCCAACCCTTGCAGGTCCCCGGACTGCTGGGCCTGCGCTTCCGTGCGCCGTACATGCACAACGGCTGCGCTGCAACGCTCGAAGAACGCTTCGGCGCCTGCGGTGGCGCGTCGCACGGCGACACATCGCACTTGACTCCTTCCGAGCTGGACGACCTCATCACCTATCTCAAGTCCCTGTAGGATCGAGCGATTCGGCTGTAGCGGGTGGTCCCGGTGGACATCCGCAATTGGGGTTAGCTCGGCTCCAGCATGGGAAAGCAACGCAGTAGCGCGACCCCGACGACCGGAGGATTGCTCTGGACGTTGGGCCCGGGCCTGCTGGTTGCTGCTACGGGCGTGGGAGCCGGCGATCTCGCGACGGCCGGCCTGGTAGGAAGCCACCTCGGTGTTGGCGTTCTGTGGGCGGTGGTGGTGGGAGCCGTCCTGAAGTACGGCCTGAACGAAGGCCTGGCGCGCATTCAGCTTGCCAGTGGAAGGACGCTTCTCGAGCGATGCGTGGACCGCTGGGGCAAGACCGTGGCCTGGCTGTTCCTACCGTACCTGATCGCTTGGAGCTTCTTTGTCGGCAGGGCATTGCTCGCCGCGTGCGCAGTGACCGCGGCCGCGATCCTTCCGATCTTCGACGATGCCGTTCGCGCGAAGCTCGTTTTCGGAGCGGCGCACAGCGCCGCGGCACTAGCCTTGGTTCTTGCGGGCGGGTTTGTCCTCTTCGAGCGCATCATGAGCGCGCTGATCGGCGTGATGTTTGTGATCGTGGTGGTGACGGCAGGCTCGCTGTGGCCCGGAACCGCGACCGTTGCGCAGGGCCTGTTGTTGCCGAGCATCCCCGACGCACAGGGCGCGGGCCTCGGCTGGACGCTTGCGCTCGTGGGCGGCGTGGGCGGCACCGTCACGGTGCTTTGCTACGGCTACTGGATTCGTGAGGCGCAGCGGGATCAGCCCGAGCACCTTCACGTCTCCAGGATCGACCTCGCCGTCGGCTATACGGCAACGGCCATCTTCGGCCTGGCCATGGTCGTGATCGGAAGCACGCTGAGCACAGAGGGCAAGGGTGCAACCCTGCTGGTCGCGCTGGCCGACCGCCTCGGGCAATCGCTGGGAGCGCCGGGACGCTGGCTCTTCCTGGCAGGAGCCTGGTGCGCGATCAGCAGCAGTCTTCTCGGTGTCTGGCAATCGGTGCCCTACCTGTTCTCGGACGTTTTCCGCCTTGCGCGAGGCGACAGCCAGACCCAGCCAAGCGCGGCCAGACCCGCGTACCGCGCCTACCTTGTTGCGCTGGCGACCGTCCCCTTGTTTGGGCTTGCGGGGAGCTTTGAACAGGCTCAGAGGGCGTACGCGATCGTAGGCGCTTGGTTCATGCCCGTGCTGGCAGCTGCCCTGCTGTTGCTCAATCGCCGGCCTTCCGCCTTCGGTGCCTTGCGCACGGGTGCGCTGGGAACGGGGTTGCTCGTTGCGACGCTCTTTTTCTTTGCCGTGATGGCGTCGCGGCAGCTGTTGCCTTGACGCAATGGAGGCGATGAGGCTAGGCGGAAACGGAAGTTCCGGGGCGGTGGTGTCAGGAGCGAGATTTGCGGGTATGGTGCCAGCGCTAGTTTCGTGCGGGCGCGGTGCCGATCCCTTGGCGATCGGGGCCGCGGGTGCCGGCAGCAGCGAGGACGTCTCAGCATGAGCCACAATTCGAGAATCCCGGGCTTTTATCGGCTTTCGTTGGATCAGCGTCGCCGGCTAGCGGCGGAGCTCTTGGACATGCCGCTAGACCAGCTTGAGGGGGCGCTCCAGCACGGGGGCCTAGCGAGCGATCAAGCCGACAAGCTGGTGGAGAACGTGGTTGGCACCTACACGCTGCCGCTGGCGCTCGCGCTCAACGTCAGGCTCAACGGGCGCGACCACCTCGTGCCCATGGCCATCGAGGAACCTTCGGTGGTGGCCGCGGCGTCGAACGCTGCCAAGATGATCCGCTTGGGTGGAGGGTTCGTGGGGGAGGCGGACCCGCCCCTGATGATCGGGCAGATCCAGCTCGACGGGGTCGATGACCCCACAAAGGCCGAGCGCAGGTTGCTCGAGCATCGCGCCGAGCTCATGCAGCTGGGCGACCGGGCGGTGCCCACGCTCGTCGGCCACGGTGGTGGTGTGCGCTCCATCGAGGTGCGGGACCTTGGCGACGGCATGGTCGTGGTTCACGTGCTGGTCGATTGCTGTGACGCCATGGGCGCCAACCTGGTCAACACCGTGGCCGAGCAGCTGGCGGCCTCGGTGGCAAAGCTCATCGGCGGCCGCATGGGACTGCGCATCCTGTCGAACCTCAGCGACCGGCGCCGAGTGCGTATCAAGGGGCGTGTGCCCGCTCGCTCGCTTCAGTCCAAGCTACATTCGGGCCAGGCGGTGCGTGAACGTATCGTGCAAGCGTCGCGCTTCGCCGAGCGGGACCCTTACAGGGCCGCCACACACAACAAGGGTATCATGAACGGCATCGATGCCGTGGTGATCGCCACGGGCAACGATTGGCGTGCGATCGAGGCAGGCGCGCACGCCTACGCTGCACGCAGCGGCCGCTACCTGCCCTTGTGCACCTGGGAGGTGGCCGAAACCGGCGAGCTGGAGGGCACGCTGGAGCTGCCGCTGGCGCTCGGCACCGTGGGTGGCCCCAACCGGGTGCACCAGGCGGCGCAGCTCGCGCTGCGGCTGGTGCGAGCGCGGAGCGCCACCGAGCTGGCCATGGTTGCCGCTGCCGCGGGCATGGCCAGCAACCTCGCCGCACTCAAGGCCCTTGCGACCGAGGGCATTCAGCGTGGCCACATGATGCTGCACGCGCGCAGCGTTGCCAGCGCCGCCGGCGCCACGGGCGCGGACGTAGAGCGGATCGCGAGCGCCATCCACGCGGCGGGTCGTATCACGATCGAGGCCGCTAGACAGGCCCTGTTGCAGGGCGTTGGCACGGCCGCGCCCATCTCCGCTGCGAGCTCCAATCCAGGTTGAGGCCTGGAGCCCTTCACCACCGAAACCCGACCCGCGCGGCGACCAGATCCGCTCCGGAGCGTCGGCACCCGAACCCCGTGTCGAGCAGGCGCTGGTAACGAAGCATGAGGCGCAGCCGTGCGGTGTGTCCTCGAATGCGCAAGCCGAGCGCAGCGGCTGGCAGCCAATGCACATTGGTGCGCTCATCAGCGTGGCCAGGACAGGACGCCTGTAGAGTCCTCGCATCATGGTCCATCCGTGCAGTGTGCCGGCTGGGTTGGCTTCCGGGCGCGCCGCTGGGACAATGCGGGCGATGCGATTGACGGCGCGTCTGCTCCGCGCGTGGATCCTACTGGCGGTCATCTTCTGTAGCTACATGCTTCAGTTCGCGCTCGTCCGGCTCTTCGGCCGTGTGCAGCAGGGAAAAGACGGTGTTCGGGAGCTGGGGCGGCCGCAGTGGCTGACGGAGCGGCGGAAACGCACCGACGAGCGCAATGCCGTGCGCTTGTTGGGCGGCATCCTGCGGTTGCGCGGGGTCTACATCAAGCTGGGCCAGGTGCTGTCCATCTTGGGTGGGTTCATGCCGGCAGCTTACCTCCGCAGGCTGGAAACCCTTCAGGACAAGGTCCCGGCGCGGCCTTTCTCCGAGGTTCGCACGGTGCTGGTCCGCAGTTTGAGGCGCCCCCCCGAGGAGTGCTTTGCCAGCATCGAGGCCGAGCCCATTGCTGCGGCCTCGCTCGGTCAGGTGCACGCGGCCCGGCTGCCAGACGGCACGCACGTGGCGGTCAAGATCCTCTATCCGCGCATACGCGAAACGATTCGTCTCGACATGAAGGTCGTGAAGCTGGCACTGGCGATCTACAAGCGCTTCATGCCGGTGGGTAACATCGAGGTGGTGCACCGGTCGCTGGTCGACCTGCTGCGCAGAGAGACCGATTATCTGCACGAGGCCGAGTGCATGCGGCGGATCAGGGACAACTTCGTCGCGGTGCCCGATGTGTTCACACCCGAGGTCATCGACGCGCTCACGTCACGCGAGGTGCTGACGATGACGTTCATGCGCGGCATCAAGATCACGCACATCGACGAGATGCGCGCGGCCGGCATCGACCCCGACGCCGTGGCGACACGCCTGGTTCAGAGCTTTTACAAACAGCTGTTCGTGGATCGCTATTTCCATGCGGATCCGCATCCGGGCAACTTTCTAGTTCGCGCTGGCCCGAGCCCGTCACGGCCTGAGCTTGTGCTGCTCGACTTCGGTACCGTGACCATCGCGCGCGACAACCTGATCGACGGCATGCTGGAACAGCTGCAGGGCTTCTTCGCCCAGGACGGCGCTCGCGTGCTGCACGGCTTCGAGCGCATGGGTTTCGTGGCGGCCGAGGGCAACCGCGAGCTGCTCGAGGAAACCGTCATGCTCTATTTCCGCCGCCTGCTTCAAGTCAAGCACCGGACTCCGGGGGCGGTCATGCGCGCCGACCAGGAGCGTCTGCGCAACCTTGCCAACCCGAGGCTGGAGTTCGAGCAGCTGCGTGAGCTGGCGCGTGCCTTTGTATACCCCGAGGGTTGGTTCTATATCGAGCGCTCCCTCGTGATGTTGTTTTGGTTGGTGGGTCAGATCGCGCCGGACGTCGACATGCTCCAGGTGGGCTTCCCTTACGTCGTGGAATTGCTCTCGAAGCAAGCTCGAGTCGGCCAACACTCGGCTGGCTAGCGCTGGTGCTACGCCATCCAACCCTGCAGCGCTGCGCCATGCTCGGTCCGGAGTTTCGGGATGGGAACTTGCTAGGGCAGGGCGCCCCAGCTACATGGGCCACAGCGTGAGCACGCCGGACCAGCCAACGGAACCGGGGGATCGGGAACCGGACTCGAGCGAGGACGGTGGGGACGAATCGGCGACGGCGCCGCCAGAGCCGGACGCCACTGCCGATCACGCCGAGCTCGCCACGCCGATGGGGGTCTGGAGCGCGCCGCCGCCCGGCGGCGAGGAGCCGCAGGTTGCCCCATTCAGCGAGCCCCAGCGCGAAACCGCCGAGCCGCCCGTGGCTCCTGCGCCGCCCGCGCTGGCAGACGTCGGACGGGAGTCGCAGGTTGCCGAATCGGGCGAGCCGCCGGACGCAGCGGACGAGCTGCACGCGGGTTCGCGGCCGCCCGCGCAAAAGGACCTCGGCCCGGAAGTCCCTGAGGATGCGATCGCGGCAGCGAGCCCGAGCTCGGCGGGAGCTAGAGAGACCTTGCCCCACTCCACGCCGTTGTCTGCTCTCGTGCCCGGCGCGGCTGCTGCCGGTAACGCGGCTCCCGTCGAGTCGGGATTCGAGGTCCCCAAGCGCATTACGTTACCGCGGTCCGTCCGCTCGCCCGCCCCACCCGAGGCTGTGGCAGCCGCCGTCGACACCCGGGTGGACTCGTTTGCCTGGCCAGCTTTCGCGCGGGCGTGTCTGACGCTCGCTGCCGCAGGTGCTTCCGTGGTCCTGACCGCGGTCCTGGTCACGCTTGAAGGGCCGGAGTTCGATCGGTTGATCCAATCCAACCTGTTGGCGCCGGGCAGTCGATTGCGAGCGCTGATCGGGGTCCTGGCCGGGGGCTTGGCGCCGGTGTTGGTGGCGGGCAGCTATGCGCTGTGGCAGCGCGCCAAAGCCCGGCGAGCCATCGAGCGTGTCGCGGACCTGCTGGCGCCGCTGTGTGTGGCGTTCGTGGTGCCGGCGCTTCTTTCCTATCGCGTCTTCTATCACCGGCCGCTCGTGTACCTGACGCTTCTGTCGGCCACGGTCTTGGTTTTCGAGCAACTGCTGCGCCGCTCGGCCCGGGCCGCCGCGGCCATCTGGGGCGAAGCCCTGCAGGACCGGCTCGACCGCGTTCCCCAGCAGCTTCGTAGGGCGGCCCCGCTGCTGCTTGTGCTTGTGGGCGCGGCCGTCTACTCCGTCTACGCGTCCTACTACACGTTGCTTCACCACCATCGCCTGGGCACCGCTGCGTTCGATCTCGGCATCTTCGACAACCTCATGTTCAACGCCATGTCCGGGCGACCCTTCTACTCGTCCGTGGCCGTCCCGCAGGGCAGCTACCTGTCGAATCACGCCGAGTTCGCGATGCTCTTGTTCGTGCCACTGTACGCGTTGCAGCCCGGCGCGGAGACGCTTCTGATCGGTCAGTCCTGCTTCATCGGCTTCGCGTCGGTACCCCTGTACCTGTTTGCCGCGACGCGGGTCCCGCGCGCTTCGGCCGCGCTCCTGGCGCTTACCTACCTGTTGTTCGCACCCCTGCACGGCGCCAACTTCTACGACTTTCACTGGATGCCGATGTCGCTGCCGTTCTACTTCCTGCTCTTTGTCGCGCTGGCGCACAAGAAGCTGTGGCTCGCGATCGGCACCACGCTGGTGCTGCTTCTCTTGCGAGAGGATATTTCGGTCACGCTGGCCGTCCTCGGTGTATTCCTGGTGCTGGTCGATCACTGGGCGGGCTTCGGCGCCGTCTTGACGCTGGTTTCGCTGGTCTGGTTCGTGGCGGCGAAGTTCGTGGTGATGCCGCTGGCGGGACCGTGGTGGTTCTCCAACATCTACAAGGATCTGGTGGCTCCCGGCGAGATGGGTTACGGCAGCATCGTACGCACGATCGTCACCAATCCGAATTACTTCTTCACCACCGTCCTCAAAGAAAGCAAGCTTATCTATTTCTTGCACATGGCTGCGCCTCTCGCCTTTGTTCCGCTGCGTCGCGTGATGCTGCTCGTGTTGTTTCTTTCGCCTTTCTTTTTCACGTTGATGACGACGGGCTATCCTCCCACCATTTCACTCGGCTTCCAGTACTCGAGCTATTGGGTCCCGTGGCTTTTTGCAGGCTCGGCCGTTGCGCTCGGTTTGCTTGCGCCACAAGCGCGCAGGGCGGCGCTCGGCGCGTTGTGCCTCGGTGTGCTGTGCCACAGCTACGTCTACGGCGCGCTGCTGCAGCGCAACACCTTCATGGCCGGTTTCGGCAAGATCAGCTTCGAAATGAGCCAGGACGAAAGGGAGCTCTATCAGGGACTCAAGGAGCTGTCGGCCATGATCCCTGACGACGCGCCCGTGGCCGCGACGGAGCAAGAGACGCCCCACATCTCGGCGCGATCCAACGCCTATGCGCTGCGCACAACCCATGGCCACGCGGACTATCTGCTGGTGCACCAGCACCACCTGGGGCTGCCCCACAGCCACTTCCAGCTGCAGGACGCGATCTTCAAGCACCCGTATGGCTTGCTCGCGCAGCGAAAACAGCTGTTTCTGTTCAAGAAGGGACATCGATCCGCCGAGACGCCCCGGGCACTTTCCGCACTGGGGCTGCGGCCCGGGCCTCATCCGTCCTACCAACAGCCGCAACCATCGCCTGCACCGGCGCCTGCACCAACGCCGCCTGCCGGCCCCCCATGAGCTACAAGCTGCTGTTTCCAACCTACCGCACGCGCTGGCTGTTCATCGAGCGTGCTCTCGGCCGCGTGCGCGCCCGCGGCACGATAGAGCGCGCGCTCAATCTCGGTACGGGCGAAGGGGACTTCGATCCGCTGATCAAGCAGCAGTGTGGCGAGCTGTTCGCTTGCGACATCAATGCGGCGGACGTCGAGTTCGCACGCAGGCTGAACAGCGATCTGCCGAACGTGCACTACGCGGTCGAGGACGCGCAGGCGCTCGGTTATCAGGCGAGCTTCTTCGATCTGGTGACGTGTGTCGATGTCATCGAGCATGTGGACGATCCGCAGGCTCTGCTCTCGGAGGTGGCGCGCGTGTTGCGTCCAGGCGGCACGCTGCTGCTGACCTGTCCCAACCGTTGCTTTCCCGCAAGCTACGATCCAGTGAACTTCCTGCTGCAGCGCTGGCAGCTGCAGCGACCGTTCGGCGCGTACGGCTACGGCCACAGCTGGCTGGTACGCGAGCGCGATCTCGAGGCCTGGCTGCACGCGGCGGCCTTCGAGGTCACACAAACGAGCAGGCTCACGGGCGCGCTGGCAGCCGGCCTGGAGTGCTATTGGCCGGGCGTGCTGCAACGCATGCTCAAGGCGAACCCAGGCAATCGCGCCGCCGCAGGCCACACGAGAGCGCGCTTGCGGCCTTCACGTGCGATTCCCCGTTGGGTGGCGGCGACCGACTGGCTGATCGCGCTCGACAGGCGCGTGGCCAGCACGCATTCGGTTGGTCTTGGCTTCGTAGCGGTCAAGCGCGCTACGTAGTCCTGGCAGCTAGCAGCTGCCGCGTCTTTAGACGCACCAGATCCCTGAACATCGACGCCGAGTCCAGCACGGGAGAGATCTTGGAGTCATCGCTGTGCTGCCAGGCCACCGGGACCTCCTTGATGACATAGCCGAGCTGCTCCGCCAGCATCAGCACCTCCACGTCAAAGGCAAAGCCGTCCAGACGCTGCTGAGAGAAGATGGCCTCGGCGGCGTCTCGGCCAAACAGCTTGAAGCCGCACTGGGTGTCGCTGAAGTCACCCAACAGCAGCGCGCGCACGAGCGCACTGAAGCAACTACCCAACAAGCGCCGATGCAGCGGCTGCTCACCCAGGATGTTGCTGCTCGGTAGCCGGCGCGATCCGATCACGACGTCGGCATCGGCCGCGAAGTCGATGAGCTTGTCCACCTCTTCGATGGGAGTGGACAGGTCGGCATCCATGAACAGCACGCGCTTGCCGCGAGCCGCAAGCACACCGCGACGCACGGCTGCTCCCTTGCCACGATTGCAGGGCTGCTTGAGCAGGCACGCGTCCTCGAAGGACTCGACCACGCCGGCCGTGTCGTCGCGGGAGCCGTCGTCGACCACGATCAACTCGTAGCTGAAACGCCGCCCCAGATGCGCGACCGTGCGCTTGAGCGTGTCGCGGATGCGCTGCCCTTCGTTGAAAGCGGGTATGACGACACTCAGGTCGCAGGGTGTTGCAGGAGCCGACTCGGCCATGTCGCTCGTGCTCGGCACGACATCCGAATGCCGCGGCGCCTCCCCAGGATGTGTATCCAGGGCGCGCCGTTGCGGGGATTGGGCGGCGGAGGGCATGCGATGCCGTGCGGTACTCATACCCCACGGCCGCGCCAGGTGCCAGGCCGCGTAACCGTTCACCGGGGTCTTTGCTTCGGTGACGGCTTCCCGGGACCTGAACGGTTGCCGGGCCGCGTGGCGCTACGCATGGCCTCGCAAGCCTGACGCTAGCTGCACGCTGGTGCGAAAGTGGAGAAGATCTTTTTTCAATGATTCCGGTGGCCGGAAGGCTGGGTGGCGGTCCGAAGCTGCGTTTTTTGGGGGTCCTATCGTGGGAAATCGTGGGAGCGAAGCTCCGGGTCAAAAACTGCCGCTCAGGACGATGCCGCCCGGACCCACTGCGAGCGTGGTGTCGCGTCCGGCCGAATCGTCGTCGTCGTCGCCGTCCCCCTCGATGAAGTACAATGCCACCGCAGCCGCCAGACAGATCGCCGATGCATCGAGCGTGATGTTGGTGAGCAGGTCGTAGCGGTGGACGTTCGACTCCCAAGCTGCATGCTGCTCTGGAGTACAGATGGGATCCTCGAAGCTGCACCAGTCGAGCAGGTTGCGGTAGTCGCTTTCGGCTTTTTGCCAGAAGAAGTAAGCCGAGCCACCGGCTACCAAAGCCGCCCCGGCCGCAATCCAGGTAAGGACCCGGGGACTGCCGCCTCGGCTCTGCTCGGTCTCGGCGCCGCTGCCGGCAGCGTCGGCATCGAGAGTCGGCGCGGGGGGGAGCGCGGTCGCTGATTGCGATTTCTTCGGCTTGGGCTGGGTGGCCGCGCCAGGCCGCGGAAGCGCCTTTGCCCTGACCTGGGTGCGTGGACCACGGTCGGCTCGCGCCTCCCGGGGCGAGCCGGAGCGCTCGCGCGAAGCGGGCGCGGAATCGCGTGGCCCCGTTGCATCCGAGTCGCCTCCGCCGGTCGCTGCCGCGCCACGCCGTTGCGCTTCGGGTGCGGCTCCGAGCTCCGACTGCAGGTTGTCGATCCTCGAACGCGCCTCGCGCGAGTGCTCCGCATTGGGCGCCTTCCGCAGGTAGCGGCGATAGACTATCAGTGCCTCGGCCTCGCGATGCAGCGCCTCCATACACAAGGCGATCTCGAACAGCAGGAACGGCCGGCGGCTGAGCTCATAGGAAGCTTCGAGATCGGCCAGAGCGCGCTCGTAGTTGCCCTGCTCGAAGGCGCTGCGACCCGAGTCGTAGAGCGCGGCGGCACGCTCCCATCCTAGTGCCGAGCGCCGCTTGGCCTTCGAAGATTGCGCCGGTGCGGTCGATGCCATGCAAAGCGAGACTCCGAACGCCAACAGTATTCCCAATCTGCGCATTTGGAATCGCACCTCACAGGGAAATGGCAGGTCTGCGGCCAGTGTCAAGCGGTGCATAGTCGCGCGCGCTCACGCCTGGTTGCCCCCCCGGCGAGGTAGCAGGCGAGCAAGATACGACCCAAGCCAGGCTACGAGCCGCTCTACCGGGAAAAAAGCGGCGAAAACGAGTCCGGACAATTGGTAACGGAACTTGATGTGCATCAGGGCGAAGATCCCCCAATGCATGCCCCAGGTGGCCAGGGCCCAGATTCGGGCGGCCCTCCTGTTCAGCAACGAAACCGGCCCGCCGAGCTCGAGAACCATGGTCAGGATTCCGATCACGGTGAACAGCGCAATCTGGTCGTAGAGCTCGAAGGCCAGCGGCGACACGACGCTGCCGAGCACCTCCTTGCGAATGGCGTCGACCGCGATCTGGTCGCGCAGTGCGCTACCGCCCATCCAGGCGAGCCCGAGCTCGCCGGCCAGCTTGGCGACTCCAGCAAGCCAATAAGCCAGGGCGGTGAGCAGGCAGATCAGCTGCAGCGGCCACCCGTATTGCCAGCCCGACGGCGAATCCACCCGCGACACGTCGCTCAAGCTCGAACGCCACAGCCCACCACGGTATGCGTAGCGGTCGGCCGCGGGGCTGAAGGCCACAACGAGGGCGTGAAGCACCACTATGTTGTGACTGTGGTAGATCATCGACCACGAGTTGCGGTAGCTCAACACCACGAGCAGCAGCAGCGCATAGAGGGGACCGGTCCAGCGGAACTTCCACCCTAAAAGCCAGGCCACGTTGAAGACGAGCGTGGCGATCACGATGAGCTGGAACAGCCCGGGCGGCAGGGGCTGCTCGAGCAACGCCACGGGCCCCACGGGCTTGAACATGGACACGCGCGTGTGAGCGACCTCAAGCAGCATCGAATAGCGCGTGCCGACGTAGAACAGGCCGTAGGCGCCTATCAGGATGCGCACGATGGCAAGACGGGTGGCTGGAGCCTCCATGAACCAGAAGCCCGCCAGGCTTTGCTTGATCGAGCTGCTTTGCTTGATCGAGCTGCTTTGCTTGATCGAGCTGCTTTGCTTGATCGAGCTCATGCCTCTCCGCTGCGCACGCTACACGTCGCGTGTGTAACTCGCTTGCGCGGCGTGCTTATCTGGTGGTGCATGAAATCTGCGATCCCGAAGCTGCCTCGGACGACCTTGATCGTGGTCACATCCGGGTACTTTTCCCTGCGAGCCGCGACGCGGGAGGCGACCTCACGGCACAGCTCATCGCTCCACCCGCGTTTGACAGCACGGTTGATCTGGCGGCGTACTTGATTGTGGCCGCCGCTGCCGATGACCCGCCTGGGCAAGTGCTGCTCGTTTCCATCGCGGTCGACCCCGATAACGTACGCCACCTTGACGGTTTCGCCCCGCTTCTGGGAAAACATGGGATAGTAGGACAATGGAAAGTTGTCCCGCGGCCGGCGGCTCCAGTTTTCGACCACGGGATAAACCACGGCAAGGATCAAAACCAGCCCGAACAGGCTTGCCCCGCGCCGGCTCAGCAACGGCGCTGAAGGTGCTTGGAAGCGTGTGGCCGAACGCAGCCCGGCGGCCGGCCGCTGTGCGGCGTGCTGCTTCGCGGTCGGTCGCGAGCTTTGCTGCCTGGCGGCGGTCATCGCTCCAGCCTCAGGATGGGATAGGCGCCGTCGGGATCGAACCGAAGGCCAAGCCCCGGGTAGCGAACCAAGCCGAAACGTGAGCGCGGTTCAAGCAGCAGGGCCAGCGCGACGCCGGAGCGTTCCCGGGCGCTGACCTGCACGTAGTCCCGCAACCGCGTCGGCTCACGCACCGCACGGACGCGCGGCCGGCGTCGTGTCAACCCCGTCTCGGTTTCAAGCATGCGGTAGCGAACGGCCTCGACCGGTCCGTCGAAGTCTGCCTTGCGGACGTGGAAGCCGTGCCTGCTCAGTACCTCGATCACCTTCCCGAGGCCGCTCGGGATCGCATACGCGCAGGGCAGATGCACATGGCGGTACGGTCGCACCACGGACTCGAAGCGGCTCGGCCAGCGCACGCTCCGAACCTGTCCCGAGCGCAGATCGAGGAAATCGAAGCAGCGCGGTTGCGCTTGCGCTACGTAGCGGCACGACAGCGCCACCTTGCGGCGGCGCTCCGGCGTGCTGCACAGCTCGGCTCGCCGTGCGCTCGCCGTCTCGAGAACGCTCCGCAAGGCGGTCTTGAGGGCCTCGCGGGCCCGGTTGCGACCGGGCCTGCCGTCGCTGCGTCGAGGCGTACGACCCTCCACAAGCACGCAGGGCAGGCCGTAGCGAACGCTCAGCCAGTTGCGCGCGTCTCGGATGTCGAGCGTCCCGTGACGAACGCGTCCTTTGGGACGGAACAGCGTGTAACGTGCGGAACGAAAGCCGGCGCGCTCGAGATCGCCTGTTACGCCGCCAAGGAAGCCCGCGCCCGCTGGACCATCGAAGGCGTGTCCGGCGTTTGGATTCGTGGGCAGCTCGACGAAGATATCGTGGCAGTAGGCGAGCCCGAGTTGGAGCAGATGGCGCCGGCGTGTCGGGTAGGTGTGCACGTCCACGAACAGGTGCGGTTCGAGCGCGCGCATCAGCCTGTGAAGCGCTCGGGTTTCGGGGCTCGAAAGCAGTTGATGATCCCGATTCAGGTCCACTGCCAGGGCGTTGCGACGCTGCCGTTGTAGCGCTGCGTCCGGATTCGCGTCGGGCACGAGCGTAAGCGCCATGTCGAGCTCGCGGGCTCGTGTGGAGGCCTGCCCGGCAAACTCCTCGACGGCGATGCGGGCGTGGCGTTCGTCGCCGTGCTGACCGGCCACGACAAGCACCCGCAGCGTGGCGTCTGGTCGCCCGAAGTGAAGGGCACGCAGCGGTCTATCCTCCACCGAGCGACCGAAGCTCGAGGTCACGGTGGTGCTTGCGCCCGTGTTGTCACAGGGCGCGTCGGAGATGTGAAACGCCTTCGGCATGGAGGTTGAACAACGTCTGGTAGATGGAGCACGTATTGCGCAGTTGCCGGTGGGTTCCCTGGGCCACCACCTTGCCGCCATCCAGCACGACAACAGCATCGGCGCTGCGAGCTGTTTGAAGATGGTGGGCCACCACCACTATGGTCGTCGTGGCGCTGAGCTCCCTGAGCGCAGCGAGCACCGCTCTGCCCGAACCTGGATCAAGCGCGGAAGTAGGTTCGTCCAGCAGCAGGACCTTGGGCTTCGCGAGCAGGGCGCGAGCAATGGCCAAACGCTGCAGCTCGCCACCGGACAGCAGCCCCACCTTGGCGGCGCCTTGAACCGTCACACCCAGCAGGTCGGTGCCGCGCCGGCCAAGCTGAGCGCCGAAGCCGGTGGGTAGTCGCTCGATGAACTCCGTGGCGTGCGCCCGATCGCAGGCCGCGCGAACGTCGGCCGCGGAAGCTTCCGGTTGAAACAGACGGATGTTGTCCAGGATCGTGCCGGTGAACACCATCGGTTGTTGCGGCACGAATGCCACCTGCGAACGGACCGAACCGTGTCGTGCCTGGGCCAGCTCCTGACCGTCGATGAACACTCGACCTGCATCGGGCTCCTGCAAGCGGTCGAGACAGCGCAGCAGCGTGGTCTTGCCGGCCCCGCTGCGTCCGACAACCGCGGTGAGCAGGCCGGGATCGATGTGCAGGTCGATGCCGTCAAGGATGCGCCGACCGCCATGTTTGACCGAGACTGCCTCGAGCGAGATCGCCCCCCTCGAGACCTCGAGATCGCGCATCCCTGCTCGATCGCGCAGGGGCTCCGGACGCTGCAACAACTCCGAAAGTCGCTCCAGGCTAACCAGGCCACGACGGCAGGTGTGGGCTATCTTCGTGAAGCGACGGATGGGCGCATACAGCAGCACCACGAAGCCGCAAAACGTGACCAGCGTCCCGACCGCCATCGACCCTTGAAGCACCCGCAGCCCACCCTGCCACCACGTCAGGGCGAGGCCGAGGCTCGTGGTGAAGAGCACCGAGCCGTTGATGGTCGCGGATAGACGCCTGGCACGCAGCTCGGCACGCTCGAGCTCGTCGGCCCGTCGCTCCATCCGCGCTGCGGCCAGCTGTTCGCCATTGAGCGCCTGAACCGTTTCGATCGCATCGGAGTGCTCCTTGATGTGCGTGGCCAGCTCGGAGTGAGCCGACCGTGTGCGACGCGTGGCGCGGTGCAACTTCTTCTGGAGGTAGCGTGCCACAGACCACTGCGGTACGAGCACTCCAAACGCGAGGCCGGCAAGCACGGCGTCGCAGGCCAGCAGCATCGCGGTCGGATATACGATCCGAAGCACGTTGGAAGGCAGGTGCACGAACACATCCTCGGTGAAGCGGCGCACCGAGCTGGTATCCGTGAGGGCACGATCCAGCAGCTCGCCGGTGCCGTAGTTCCTCTGCTGCTCTGCGTCGAGCATCAGAAGCTTGCGTGTCACCGCCTTGCGCAGCGATGCCAGCAGGCTGCGGCCCAGCCGGGCGCTGGCAACCTGGCGCGCATAGGCGCCGTAGCCGTACAGCACGGCGAGCGCCAGCAGGCCCAGCGAAACCACGCCGAGCGCCTCCCGCGGAGCTGCGTCAGGCCACTGGTAGGCGTACACTACAGGAGCCTCACCGGCGAGAACGCTTACGATCGCCCCGGTAAGCACCGGCACCTGCATCGGCAGCGTCTCGTGCGCCAGCCGCAGGCCGAGAGCCGACACCAGCAACGACTTGTGGTGCTTCAGATGCTGAACCACGAGCCGCAAGCGCGGATCGAGCTTCACACCGCCATCCGCAGGCGCTCGAGGACCAAGTCCGTGAGCGCGTCGCCGCTGCCGGCCGAGCTTGCGACCGGGACGCTGCTGCGGCCGCCAAACTCGGCGACCAGCAGAGGAGAGTTCGTGATCACGCCGCTGACCCCGACGACTCGGTGCCCCAGCTGCTCGACCGCGGCTACGGCATAGAGCGCGGATGCCGCGCACGGTGCGGTAAGCAGGACGCCCGCCGCGCGCCGGCGCAGCCCGGGCTCGCTGAGAAGCATGGAGGTTTCGCGCTGCAGCAGACCGTCGGCGAGCTCCATGAGCACGATCTCCGGCTCACAGCGCGCCGCATCCTCGAGCATGCGCGTGTAGAGCCGCACCAGCTCGTCTTGCGGACAAAGGTAGGTGGAGGGCAGCCCGTAGTCGCTGAAGTCCCTGACGTCGACAACTCCGGTCGCAAGAAGCTCATCGGGGTCGCGGTGCGATACGCTGCCGGTCAGCTTGCATGCTGCAACTCGCTTGCCCCTGCGGGCAAGGCCCCGAGCGAGCCTGGCTACCGCCGTGGTCTTGCCGGTGTCCATGGCCGTGCCGACGACCAGCAAGGTACGGCAAGGAGCAAGTTCCGTAGTCTCCGTTGGAAACAGGCGATCTTTGAGGTTGACCGGCTTGCCGGATTCGTCGAGCAGATGACCCAGATACCTGAGCTCGGTCGGCGCCCGCTGCTCGCTGTGTCGCGACCGCACCGTGCCCAACATGCCGGCACCCGTGAGCATGTGCAGCTTATGCAGGGAAGAGACCCGAGCCTCGAAGGCCATGGTGGCGTAGCGGTTGCCCAGCGCTCCGAGGATCTTGTCTCCGGGGTACATGCGCAGCCGCTTGTTGCTCGCGGTCATGACCCGCTGGTGCTTGCCCGTCTTGACGATCTCTGCCACTACGACGTCCCCAACGCGAGGCTTGCTGCTCGACGATCGATCGGCGAAGCGCCAGGTCGAAAGGGGAGCAAGCGACCGGCATGCCCACGAGTGCTTCAGGTTCCGATCGGCGGGATCGGTCGAGCCGATGTGGCCTTCGGGCAAACCCACGGCGTCCTGCGCTACCGGTCGCGATCCTGCCCCCTGCCCTTGCCCGTCCATCCGAATCTCTCCTCTCCCCGATAGCCCGCAAGTGCGATTCCAACCCTGCTGGTGTCAGCCCGGTTGGAGCTCGGAGCTTGACGCCGACGCGGGAGTTGTGCAAGAGCCTTTCACGGCACGCGCAATAGTCGTACACAAGGGTTTGGGGGGGCCTTAGCCACCCGTTGAACGCGTGTACCATGTCAGCCCCAACCCCACGCTCACGTTCACAGCCACAGCAAGGGGCTCGCCCTGGCGGTGTTCCCCATACAGGTTCACCTGAAACCGCAGATCGAATCGGCGCTCGAGCTCGATCCTGGTCTTGAACGAAGCGCGCAGGGTCTGCAGGGCGCTGCCTCCGAGCCCGGTCACGAAGTAGTTGAGCTGAGCGTCGAGCTCCACCAGATCGTCGTCGCGATCGATGATTTCCCAGTCGTCGAGCAGCAGCTCCACGCCCGCACCCGGACGAGCCCGCCCTTCGGGGTCCTTGAGCTGCATTTCGAAGCCGCTCTGCACGCGCAGCTCGAGCTCGTACAGAGCCATGAAGCTCAAGCCTACCGTGGGACGAAACAGCATGTGCCTGTAGCTCCTGTCCTCGGGAAGCGTGAACTCGCTCTCGAGATAGGAAGCCGCGTACAAGTCCGGAACCTTGCGGGAAGCGTAGCGCGCCCGCAGCCGGCTCCAGCGCGCGCTCAGCTCGCTGGTGATCAAGTCGTCTCCCTCGCTGATCCTGGCCTCGTCCCCGAAGACGCGGGTGCTCTGGTAGCGCGCCGTTGTTCTGAAGCGCAGCACCCAATCCGCATGATTGCCCTCCAGAAGCATCGAAGCCCGTCCCCCCAGCGTGGCGCTCTGCTTGCGGTCGAGCTGGGCCGAATCGTAGGAACGGGGATTGCGTATCGCAGTACCCGCTGACTGCACCTCGCTGTCCACCCGAGCTCGCCATTCCACGTAGTGGTCCGGATTCGCCAGCACCTGCGCCCGAGGATCGTCCGTGCGCGACAGGTAGCGCAGTATCGCCGATCGCAACCGGGGCTCGGCAACGGGTCGCCACCGTGGTCCCTTGCGCAGGCGAGTTTGGGCCGCGTGTCTGGTGGCCACGATGCGGTAGCGTGCGCGGCTGCTGGCTCGACGCCAGCCAACATGCAGCTTGCGACCCTCTCGGTGAACACCGTGCAGTCGCAGCAAGGAGCTCGAGTCCGGGCCGGCTGCCTTGCGCCGCCGCCGAAGCTCCCTGTAGACCTTCTTGAGCCAGCGCCTATCAACCTCGGCCACGACGAGCGGCTCATCGCGGGCGATTGCCATTTCGATGTCGCTGCGCGAGACGCCACGCGGCTGCAGCGGCGACCACGGCTGGTCCACGAGAGCACCATCCACCACCGCGATTTCGGCGCCCGAGGTCGTGAGCATCACGTTCGCGGCCAGATTGAGCAGCTGCTGCCTCGACCTTGGTCGCGCGACACGGCGTCGACTCGGCAGCGGCATTGCCCAGCGGCGGCAGTACTCAGGACCGATCTCGGCCATCCAATCCGAAAGCGGCGGCGGCGCGCTGGAGCCCGCATGCAGCGGCCGGGCGTCCAGCGCGTAGCCCGCGCCCATCCTGGCGGGGCTGAGGTGCACTTCCAACAATCCCCCCGGAGGCCCAGCCGCGATCACCGGGCGAACGCTGGCGGGACGGGCGGACAGCAGCTCGGCCCCAAGGGTCGACACCACCATCACGTCCGGGCGCTCCTCTTCCGGCATGCCGCGCACTAGCGACAACGCGCTTGCAGCCGCGTCCGGGTCCCGCCAGGCATCCAAGCTGACGATCACCAGCTCGGCGCCCCTTTCGCGCGCCTCTCGCGTCTTGGCGAGCATCGTGTCGAGGGGATCTGCGAGCGAGAAGTTTCGCGCCCGCGCAGGCGACAGCCCAAGGAACGCCTGCCTCGGCATGACGCCGATCAGCGCGACCTTGGCCTTGCCGTCGTCGTGCAGCCACACAGGGTCGTCAACACTCACGAGCGCCGCACAAAACTCCTTTGCCCGGGCACCACAGCGGAGGTTGCTGGCGATGACCGGAATCGCGAGATCGCGAAGGGCTTGCACGACGGCAGCCAGGTCCGTGCGGCGAGCGCCGAGGTCGTCCACACCCAATACCAGAGCCGCGTAGCCCAGCTCCGCAACGAGATTCGCCAGCTGCTTGGGCTGCTCGCGCAGAGCGTAGTTGGTGGGCCCGCGAGCTGCCAGCAAGCCACCGGTATCAAAGGCCAGCGGTCGCTCTCGCAACGCCGGTTGCCAGGTCAAGGCCGCAGCGCTCCGGGCGAAGTCGCTCGGCCTGAGCGTTTCCCCACCAGCGCAGACAGGGTGCGCGAGGCGCCCGGCAACACCGGACGATACGATGAGTCGGGTCACCTGAGCATCGGCCTGAGCGGCGGTCCGGCCGGCCCAACAGAGCGCCAACCCCACGGCAAGCCACCCCGGCAACCTGACGTGGCGCGCCGCGAGCCGTGGCAGAGCGGCGGGCATCGCGCGTCAAAGAGCACACTCTGCCGCCGCAGTCAACGCGCAGGTTGAGCCGGACCGCGGGCTTGCTCTTTGGGGGGCCTGGAGCTTCACGGCTGCCTTAGGGCCCACGGAAGAATAACTCGTCTGTATCGCCGAGGGCCGGGCGCCGTTGGCAAGGCGCAACATAGCCAGCGGTGGTCGGAACCGGTGAGATGGATGAGTTATTCTTCCGTGGGCCCTTAGTTGCCACTACAGGAAGGTGTGCTTGAGCTTGACATAGACCAGCCGTCCACGAATGTCGTGCACGGTTCCCTCGTACCCCGGACGGATGACTCCGTCGGCGGGCAAGCCAGGGGGGTCTTGATCGAGCACGTTGTTGGCCCCTACTACGAGAACCGATTCACCGCCCTCCACCACACCCGACAGACGCAAGGCGTATTGCGCATCCAGCGTCGTCCAGGGTGCGACCCTGGACGTGATCTCCATGCTATCCACGGCGCGAAGCGGTTTTTCGTCCTGTTTGAAACCACCGATGTAGCGGACGGCCAGATGCGCGGCGTGGCCTCCAAGCGCCCACGAGCCGCTCAGCACAGCCCGGAGCTGGGGCTGCGGAGCGAATGCGTCGAGGTCGGAGTTTCGGTACCCGCGTCGGTTCTCGAAATTCCCATCTCCGTCGACATCGGCCTCGAACTGGGTGAGCAGGGTGGCAGCCAGCCGCAGATCGAACGAGCCCGTTCCGGGAGTCTGCAAGCCGTAGCTCGCGTTCAGATCGAGGCCGCTCGCTCGTACCTGGCCCACGTTGATGAAATTGGAAGTCGTCGATAGCAGCTGGCCGGCGGCGTTCCTCACCACCCGAGGATCGGGATTCGGTGCAAGGCCCTCTCGAAACGTCCCATCCTGATTGAGGCAGGTGTTGTCGACCAGCGTCTGACCGTTGGCATCCAGGCCGATCAGACCATGGTAGCGATAGTTCCAGAAGTCGACGGCAAAGCGAAGCGATCGCACGGGAGCCACCACGAGCCCGAGGTTGAAATTGTTTGCGCTTTGAGGCTCGAGATCGGGCGACCCCACTCGCTTTTCCACCGTGTTGAAGTTCTCGCCGGAGTTCATCCGGCAAACCGATTGACCCATCTCGCGCACTTCAGGGTCGGAAAGGCTGCGGGAGGTCTGCTCGCCAGCCACCTGCGTCATGGTGGGCGCCTGAAACGAGGTTCCCCAGGATCCTCGCAGGCGTAGCCATTCGAGAGGTCTGATCTCGGTCGCGACCTTGGGGTCGACGGTGTTCATCCCCCCACCGTAGTCTTCGTATCGGCCCGCCAGCTGCATCTCACCGATTTGTCCCAACGGGATCACGGATTCGGCGAACAGCGCGTAGACGTCCTGTGCTCCCTTGATCTGCAGCTCCTTGTCGCGACCGTTGGCCTCCGCTGCGGCCTCGAGCGAGTCGGGCGTACGCTGGTAGTCAAGGCTGCGGTATTGGACACCGACCGCCAGCGGAACCACCCCCAGCGGCGTCTGCACAACGTCTCCACGCGCGTGCGCCTCGAGCACCTTCATCTGCATCCGTCGAGATTGGACACCCACGCCGTCGAACTGAGCCTGGATCTCCGGAGCGTTCGCTGCCGTTACGCCTTGGCTGCCGGGCTTGGGCGACACCAGATCCGGATTCGCCAGTCGGGTGCCGAAAGGATTCCAGCGCCCTTCGAGGACCAGCTGATTGAACACGTCGGCCAGGTAGTTGCGGGGTTCGTGCCCTGTGAACTCGTTGTCGGCAACCATTCCCGAGATATCCGCGGACCAGGTGTGACCGAGATCCAGCTTCAAACCGGTTAGGAATCGTGTGTTGCGGAATTCGCGCAGCCGCTTGGCCGCGCCAGGACCGTTCGCTTCGTTTCCCAGCGGGCGCATGGTGGCCGCCAGGTCGGCCGCCTGCAACGTCCCGTTAGCCCAACCGGGATCGGTCGGAGGCACATACAGCAGGCCGCCGGGCGTGACGGGGTCCGCGATCCAAAAATTGAAGGGATGGTCTCCGGGAATGTGGATCCCCTGGCCGCCCACGATGCTTCCGTTGTTGAACTGTGCGGCACCGAGTCGGTCGGTGATTTTATTGACCGAATGGCTGACCTCCGTAAAGAACTCTACCTGGTCACCAAGCTCGTAGCTGCCTTCGACGAAGACCTGCGCCCGCTGTTCGTCAGGAATGACAGTAACCTGGTCGGCGAATAGAAACTTGCAGGTGTCGCCCGTTGCGCTGAGAATGCCACCCGCTGCTTCGCAATCAACGTCCGGGACCTGGATTGCGTTGGGCGCTCTTTGAAAGCGCCCCGTCATGAAATCAGGAACGGCCAGGTTGTAGCTGCCCGGCGAGCCGACGCTGCTCGTGTGGCGACCGCTGAGGTAGTCGCCGCCGGGCTTGGTGACGCGATCGACGATCCAGTCGAAATCGGTGCGGAAGTTTGCGGTCTGGCGATAGTACGCACCGAACACGCCGATGTGCCCCTTGTCGTGATCCGCACCGAACGCCAGTCCGAGATCGTAGCTCCGGTTGCTGGCGTTGGAAGCGCCACCCGAGATCTCGAAACCCTCGAACTGGCTGCGCGTGATGATGTTCGCCACGCCGGCGACGGCCTCGGAGCCGTAGGTCGCAGAGGCACCGTCGGTCAAGACATCGATCCGCTCGATCATGTTGACCGGAAGCGAGTTGATGTCGAAGAAGAAATGGCCTGCGCCGTTGCTCACCGGGGCGAGCCCCGCTCTGCGCCCATTGATCAGCGTGAGGGACGAGCCCAGGCCCAGACCCCGCAAGCTGAACTGCGAGGTGCCCTGGGCTGCGCTTTGCTCGACGGCCAGCGTCGAGCCGGTGTTGACCGTCAACGTCTTGAGCACATCGGAGGTCTGCGTCACCCCCGCGCCGGATAGGTCTGCGCGATCCAAGGACTGGATCGGAGAGCGCCCCTTGTAGGCGGATGGCCTGTTGAACAAGGAGCCGGTCACCACGATCTCCTCGATCTTCTTGTCGCGCGAGCGCGGGGAACTCGCCGGCGCGGACTGCTGCGCTTGCGCGGGCCGCGTTTCGCCGGTCCGCCCGGTCTCGTGTGTGGCAACGTCTTCGCCGTCGGGTTGCCGGTTGGTGTCCGGTGCGTTGTCTTGTGCGAACGCCGACGCAAACGAAAGCAGCGCCGGCAGGACAAACGCTGCGCCTGCCCACACGTAGCCGCTGAAGGTCTTGTGCACTTGTTGGCTTCCCTTTCGATGCTGCCCGTCGATGCTGCCCGCGCGGGGCCCGCCACTCGGGCAATGATTGCCCTGGAGACATAGGTCGTACATGCCCTTGCTGTCCAGTTTGTAGTTTGCGACGTCTGCTTTCGTTTCCGGCGCAGGCGCGACATCGCCGGGCGGCATGAGTCGGCTCCTTGACGCTGCATCGGGTCCAAACGAGGCTGGGCTGCCGGCGGAGAGCTACGTGCAGCACCCGCCGCTGGCCTCTGAGCTCGTGATCGGCGCCGGCGCGACCCACGCCGAGGTCGTCGCCTGTTCGCAGGTCAAGCAGGCGCTGTCTGCGCTCGCCGCACTGATGACCAGACGCGCAGTCCCTCTGACCGGCCACGGGGGGCCTAACGCTTGATGAAGCCGCTGATGGAACGGGCCCGATCACCGAGCGGGGGCGGGGCGGCGGCGTCTACGCGCACTTCGATCAGGGCCGGGCGGCGGGAGGCCAGGGCCCTGGTCACGATGTCGCCGATCTGCCCTGGGGCGTTGACGATCTCGCTGTACAGACCCATGGCGCGGGCGATGGCCGCGACTTCAAGCGAGCGCCGATTTCGGACCGAGTTCAGGGGCCGTTTGCTGCCGACCATTTGGCTGCCGTGCCAGGTGATGCCGTGCATGTTGTTGTTTTCCACGATCCAGATTACCGGAATCTCGTTGTCGGATGCGGTCAGCAATTCCATGCCGTTCATGGCGAAACAGGCGTCCCCGATGATCGCGAACACCGGTCGTTTGGGTGCCGCCAGCGCTGCGCCGATGGGTGCTGCCGTGCCGTGACCCATGGAGCCGAAGCCCAGGTTCAGCACGAACTTTTGGTGCTTGCGGATGCACAGATGGTGGACGTTGGTCAGCATGTGCCCGCCGATGTCCGAGAACACGATGGCGTTTTGCGGCAGCACCTCCTGCAGCTCCACGCGCCAGCGCTGCGGGCTGACCGGAATGCGATCGCTTACCCGTTGCTCGGGCTCGCTGAAGCGCTCGTGGCCACGGGCGAGCGGCGCGGCTTCCTTCCATTTGGAGCCCGCCACGCCGTGCTCGCGCAACAGGCGATGCACGTGGTAGACGAGCTCGACCAAGATCGTCTGTGCGTCGCCCACCAGTGCCGTGTCCACGGGGTAGTTGCGTCCGATGCGCTCCATGTCGAGGTCGAGCTGGATCAACGCTACCGAGGGGCGCAGCCTGGGTGACCAGTTGAGCGTGGTCGTTTCGTTGAGCGAGGCGCCCACAGTGAACAGCACATCCGGCAGGTCGCCCAGAATCGTTTCGCGTGCGTCGCGATGGCCGGCAAAGCCGAGCACTCCCAGCGACAAGTGGTGATCTTCAGGGAAAAGCCCCTTGCCGCGGGGCGTGGTGGCCACGCGTGCTGGCAGGAGCTCGGCCAGGGTCCGCAGGTGCTGTTCGGCCCCGGCGATACCGACACCGGCGCCGGCCAGGACCACGGGGTATTGGGCACGCAGCAGCGTCCGAGCTGCGCGCTGCACGGCCACGCGATCAAAGAAGGTCGTTGTGGGTCGATAACTGCTCGGCTTGTACCAGTGTTCGTCGAGCTCGTAGGCGAGCTGCTGCGCCCACAGATCCACCGGTACGTTCAAATGGACTGGACCTCTTCTTCCGGTCAAGGCATGGCGCAGGGCGCGGCGCACGTGGTGGGGCAGGCTGTCGGCCGACGTGACCATGGTGGAGTACTTGGTCACAGGCCGGAACATCTCCACGATGTCGATGTCCTCGCGGTTGGTTTCCTGTGCGGCGCCCTTGCCAAGTGCTGCGCTCGCAGCCTGGCCGGTCACTACCAGCATGGGAACGCCATCCGCGTAGGCGCACGCAACGCCGGTGAGCAGGTTGGTCGCCCCGGGGCCCGAGGTGCCCGCACAGACGGCCAGGCGGCCGCACACGCGCGCGTAGCCGTCGGCCATGAACGCCGCGCCTTCTTCGTGCTTCGAGACGATCAGGCCAAGATCCGCGTCGTGTTCTACGGCATCGAAGAAGGGATGCAGTAAACCGCCCGGGATGCCGAACACCACCTGAGCGCCTTCCGCCTTCAAGTGCTTCAAAAAGACGTCGACAGCGCGCGGTTCGCTTGCGGGCGCGCCGACTTCCGCGCCGAGCGCCGGCGCCTGCGGCGGCGGTCGAGGAGTCCGCAGCTTGGCGCGGGCGTGTTCTTCGTCTTGCTCTTGGTCTTTGGCAGGCAGGGGCTTTGCCTGTACCCCAGAGGGTCGTTCGAGCGGCGCGGCGATCGGGTCGCCTCCAGAGGGCTCCCCACCTTCGGCGAGCTCTCGGTCTACCGCGATCCGAGTGTGTTCAGGAGGCGTTGTTGCATGCTCTGCCGCGGCCGGCTGGTTCGCCCCAAGGGGGCGCGGCGCGAGTCGTCCATGTGGCTTAACTGGTAATCGCTCCATGGCTTCATCCCGCAAAAACGAGCACTGCTGAAGAGACCCCTAGGACTCCTCGATTCACCCCTGGACAGCGTTGGGCAAGAGCCGCGCCAATCCGCTTCGAGCGGTGATCCCACAGAGACTATAGGCGGGATTCGGTTTTGATCCCAGAGCCGTGGACGAACAAAAAGCGATTTTGTTTAGTGGTATTAACCCTTAGGGCTTATGTTGGGGAGCAATCGTTCCTCGTCGCCCGTCCGGCTTACGTTGTCATCGCAATTACCCACCACGAAACGTACTGGTCGCTCCCGCTCGTTAGGGAGCGTGTCCCCTTCCTCGGCCTGTGAACCACGACGGCGGCTGCTCGCCGGCACGCAGAGAGCTGCACACACCTTGCACATTACTACTCGCGGGCTGCGGCCAATCTGAGACGGACCTGCAGCGTGCCGGCGGCGCGTCGCAACCGCACCGCGACCTCATCGCCGACCGCATGCCGATCGAGGATGCGGTACAGATCGTCGTGGTTTCGCACTTGCTGTTCATCAATGCCGGTGATCACGTCGAACACGATGTCGCCGCTCGGTACGCGCCTGAGCGGCCGGATGCCCGCAGCAGCGGCAGGACCGTCTGCTGCAACGTCCCATACCAGGACGCCCTGCAGGCCAAGACGCCGCAGGATGAGCTCGTCGCCCAGGATGATTCCCAGCAGCGGGCGCATGACACGGCCGTGTTCGATGAGCTGTGGGACCACGCGCTTGACCGTATCGACGGGCACGGCAAAACCCACGCCGGCCGAGACCCCGGTGGGACTGTAGATGGCCGTGTTGATGCCGATCAGGCGGCCCGCACTGTCGAGCAAAGGTCCGCCCGAGTTACCTGGATTGATGACGGCGTCGGTCTGGATCACGCCTTGGATCGGGCGATTGGTCAGCGAGCGTATCTCGCGTCCAAGGCCGCTTATCACGCCCGTAGATAGCGTGTGATCGAGCCCGAAGGGATTGCCGATCGCGAGCACGGTCTGGCCCACGCGTAGCTTCTGCGAGCTGCCCCTGGAGATCGGGCGCAGCTTGTCGGCCGGAGCATCGATGTGCAGCACGGCGATGTCTTTGTGGCGCGTTCGGCCGACCAGGCCCGCCCGGTACACCGAGCCATCGGCAAGAGAAACGCGGGCACCGCGGGCGTTTCGGATGACGTGGTAGTTGGTGACGATGTGGCCCTTGTTGTCCCATACGAAACCCGATCCCGTGCCTCGTGGGATCTCGAATACATTGAAGCGAAGATCATGACCTTGATCGACGGTCGTGATGAAGACCACCGAGGGGCTGGCGGCTTCGAAGAGCTGGATGATCCTGTCCTCTCCTTCGGCGAAGCCGGACGCGACGCCCAGCGCGCTCGACGCTGGAGGCGCCAGCGGGTGTGCGGGCTCGGGCGGCGCTGCCAGCCGCTCCTTGGCCCCGTTGCCGGCCGCGAGCTCGTCGCTGGCAGGCGCGCGCGTCAGCCAGTACCACATCGCACCCGCCGCCGCTGCCGAAGCTAGCCCCATGGCAGCGAGCACGCCGAGGAACACCACGACGAATCGACTCTGCTGCTTGCCGCGATTCGCCATGCACTAGGCCGGATCGCGGTGGACGGTCTGTGGCGAAAAAGCGGGCCTACACACCGCCACGTAGCGAGCGCCCTCAGGCGTCTTGTAGCGCACCCATTCGCCCCGTCGAGCCACTACAGCCTGTCCCGTTTCCACGCTCACGCTGCCACCCTCGAATTCGACAATCAGGCTGCCCTCGAGCACCAGCGTGTACTCATCGAACTCCGGGCGCTGTCCAGGTTCCTCCCACCCGGCGGGACTGTGCATGAGGGCCACGCTGACCTCGGCATCGTCCGTGCGCACGCGGCCGACATACTCCTCGATCAGCTTCCCGCTGCTGCCCGCAGCAGCGATGCGTGCGGGTTCCTCGATGAGCCTGGGCATCAGCCAGGCCCGTCTAGCATGCGGGCCGTCCCGGGTTCAACCAGGTCCAGCTCGCTCAATGCGGCTTCCCCCGGACCCGCCGGTTTGATCTGGTCCCCCCGGGTCGCCTCGCGTTCGATTCTCTTTGCGGTGGGCTTCGGCTATAGTGGTGTTCGTTCTTCATGGTTCGCATTCAACCATTCTTCGCCTTTCGTCCTCGGCCCGAGATTGCGGAGAAAATCGCATCGGTGCCGTACGACGTCGTCAACACCGAGGAAGCGCGTGCGCTCGCCGACGGCAATCCACTGAGCTTCTTGCGCGTGATCCGGCCCGAGATCGATTTACCCGATGGGACCGACCCCTATGCGGACGAGGTGTATGCTGCCGCTGGTCGCAACCTGCGCAAGCTGCTCGACGAGGGCGTGCTGATCAGGGACGTTCGGCGTTGCCTTTACCTGTATCGGCAAGAGGCCACGCTGCTCGGCCGCCAGGTAAGCCAGAGCGGTGTCGTGGCCTGCTGCCACGTGGGAGACTACGACGCGGGCCTGATCAAAAAGCACGAGAAGACCCGGCAGCACAAAGAGGACGATCGCACGCGTCACGTGCTGGCGCTGAACGCGAATGCGGGCCCGGTTTTCTTGCTGCATCGGGACCGACCCGCCATCAAGTCCCTGATCGAGGAGGCCCAGCTCGAGCAGCCGCTGTACGACTTCACCGCCAGCGACTGTGTCAGGCACACCGTGTGGCGCGTAGATCGCAGCGAGCTGCTCGTCCAGGCGTTTGCCGAGCTTGACCACGCCTACGTGGCCGACGGCCACCATCGCGCGGCTTCTGCGGCGCGGGCCGGGGCCGCCCGGCGCAAGGGCAATCCGCTGCATACCGGCAGCGAAGAGTACAACTGGTTCTTGACCGTGCTGTTCGGCGCGGAGCAGTTGACCATCTTGCCCTATCACCGGCTTGTTCGCGATCTGAATGGGCTGAGCGCCGAGTCGTTTATTGCTCGGTTGATGCAGATCGGCACGCTTGTTCCCACCGGTAGGCCGGAGGTCGTGAGCTCGGGCGCATTCAGCGTGTTCGCGGGCGGCAAGTGGTATCGGGTGCGTATGGCGCTGGAGTCGATCGCCAAGGATGACCCGGTACGTTCGCTCGACTATGTGCTGCTGGATGAGCGCGTGCTCGATCCCGTGCTCGGCATCAAAGACGTGCGCAGCGACTCCAGGATCGACTTCGTGGGTGGTATCCGAGGCACCGCCGAGCTCGAGCGCAGGGTCAGCTCCGGTGAAATGGCCGCGGCTTTCGCCATGCGTCCGATCAAGGTCGAACAGCTCATGCGCGTGGCCGATGCCGGGGAGATCATGCCTCCCAAGTCGACCTGGTTCGAGCCCAAGTTGCGATCGGGGCTTCTGATTCACTCCCTGGACTGAAAACCGTTCCTGTTCAGAATGGCGCCATAGCTGCTCGCGTCAGCGCTGCTGTTCTTGCGGCTTTTTCTGCAGGCGCGCTGGCTCCGGCGCCATTCTGAACAGGAACCGGACGTCTGTGTGTCAATCCAGTTTGGGCTTGCTGGTTGACCGTTCGGCGGCGTACCCGAGGGCCCGCAGGCGATCGATGGCGGCCTGGTCGGCTGCCACGTTCACGCTGCGGGGGGCCACCGCGCCCTCGGCGGCCTGCTGCCGGTATTGGTCGAGCCGCTGCTCGCCATGGGTCAACTCGGCCAGGCGCGCGTGCGCGAGATTCTCCTGCTCGCCCGGGTCCGAGTCGAGCTCATAGAGCTCACGCGTTTCAAGCCCGCGCGGGTTGTCCCGATTGGCCGTGATCAGCTTCAGCTCCACGTGGTCGTGCTTGAGACGCAGCGCACCGAGCACGTTGCCCTCGTGGCTTTCCTCCGCGAACACCTCGTCGCTCCCGACAAATGCATCGCGCCCTTGCACGCCCTGGGGAATTTCGAGGCCCGCCCGAGCAAGCAGCGTGGGCATCAGATCGATCGACTGCACCCAGTGATACACCGTGGTGCCGCCCCGTGCGTTATCAGGGAGCTTGAGCAGGAGCGGCACTCGGATCTGTTCGTCGTACAGGGTCGTCCCATGCCAATACCCGCCGTGGTCCATGAACTCCTCGCCATGGTCGGAAGTGACCACCACGGTCAGGTCTTCGTAGAGGTTGCGCTCCTTGAGCGCCGACAGCAGCTGGCCGAAGTGGTGGTCCCAATACGTGATCTCTCCGTCGTACAGCCGCTGCAGGCGGGGAGCCTCCTCGGGTCTCGGTCGCTGGTGAGTCGAGCGCGCGTAACCGGCGCCATCGTAGGGGTGGGCGTAGTACGGGTCGTGAGGATCCATGTAGCCGGCGAACACGAACCAGGGTTTTCGGGGCTTGCGCTCGAGCAGGTCGAGGATCTCGCGGTTTACCTGCTCGGCGTCTTTGTAGACGCTGCCGGGGCGGGCCGGCTGCAATTTCTCCACGATGCGTCGCGCAAGCTGGACCATCAGCAGCTTGGAGGACGTGTCGTTGGCAAAGAGCACGTAGCTGGGTTCGAGGTAGCGGTAGTCATCAAAGCCCTGGTGGAAGTTGAAGAACGGTGCAACGTTGTAGTTCGTGGCCACGCCCAGCGTGGTGTAGCCACCGGCACGCAGCGCTTCCGGTAAGGTGACCAGCTCGTCGGGCAGCGCGTCGGCTTTGGCCATGGTGTGGTGGCTTGCCGCGTAGCGCCCCGTGAGGATGGAAGCGAAGCTCGGACGGGTCCACGACGCGTTGGCGAAGGCCTGGTCGAAGCGCACGGCGTCCCGGGCGAACGCGTCCAGGTGCGGAGTCGAGCCTCGCCGGTAGCCGTAGGCCGGCAGATGGTCGGCCCGCAGGGTGTCCACCACGAGAAACAGCAGGTTTCCGGCTGCTTTCGGAGCGCGCGGCCGGGTCGCAACGGGCTCGGCGGCGCCCCCCTGCGCGCCCAGGGCCGGCATGGCGAGCAGGAGCATGCAGGCGGCCCCAAGGGCGGGCGTCCCCCAGGGCGTGAGCAGGAAGCGACCCGCGGCCCGGTCCATCAGCGGTCGCAGCAGCAGCCTTAGGACCGCGTAAAGCGCTGCTGCGGCAAACAGGCAGGCCAGCAAGACCGCCAGGCCTCGCCCGCTCTTCCAGACCAGCTCCTCATGGAAGAGGTCGCGCCGCACGCGGAAGGCGCCAAGCACGAAAGCTGCCCCGGCCACGATCGCAGCGCTGAGGCGGCCATACACCCTGGGTTCGGGCTCGGCCTCGCGCTGCATCAGTCGCCCACTTGCGGCCATGGCTCCGCCCAAGCCAGCGCCAAACAGGCCGCAGCTCAGGCCGTACAGGCAGCCCGCGTAGCTCAGCACGCTGAAGTCTCGCTCGGCGCTCGAGGCCAGCGTGACCAGGGCCTCGCCCACGCCCACGATCATGCCCCCGAAAAGGCCTGCGCCCATGCCCACGACCACGCCGCGTGTGACGCTGGGCCGGCGCGCCGCGGGTACGTGTTCGATCTGCGCTTCGTTGAGCTTTTCGCGCTCGGCGTGCTCGACCTGGATTTCGACGCTGTAGCCGACCCGGCGGGCCAGGAAAACCAGGCCGCCCACGCTCGATATCAGCATCTCCACGGCGAACCCCAGCGTGGGAATCAGAAAGCCGACGGACTGCGCCACCCCGAATTTCGAATACAGCTCGATCGCGGTTGCTTCGCGCACGCCGATACCGTTGACCGAAGCTGGAAACAGCGTGGCGAGGATCTGCACCGTCGATACGAAGAAGATCTCCCCGATGCCGAGCTCCGTTACTCCGAAAGCCCGCGCCGTGGAGACATAGATCAGGCTGTTGAAGGTGTGGGTCCCGACGCCCAGCGCCGCTGCTTGCACGACCAGCGTGCCCTGCCCCTGATAGGCGCACACGGCGTCGATGACCGACTGCAGGCGCGAGCGATACGACACCGGCAGCGTGCCTCCGAGGAGCCGAAACAGGGCCGGTCGCATGATGAGCACCAGCCCAAGCCCGATGGCCATCACGAAGATCGCATCGACCAAGAGCACCCACTCGATCCCGATGACGCGCAGCCCGAACGTCGAGCCTGCCACCAACACCACACCAAAGGCGAGGTAGCCGAGCACCATTTCGATTCCGATGACCGCGGTCGACCTGGACACCTTGCCGGTTTGAACCGCGATATCGTACAGCCGGTAGCCGTTGAGGCCGGTCCAGCCGCCCGGTGTGAACGCGCCGAAGAAGCGACCGATCATGAACGAGCCCACCAGATGGCGTGCGGGGGCGCGGATACCTTGCCCCACGAGTAGGCGCTGCCAGCGCAGCACACTGGTGGCGATTGCGCACAGCTGCATCGTGGCCGCGGCACCCAACCAGGGCCACACCACCGCCGACATCTTGTCCCACAGCTCGTCGGCACCTTCGCGCAGCAGCACCCGGCGGATCACGTACGCGATAATGCCTCCCGAAACGAGCAGCTTGGCCAGGAATATCCAGCGTTTCTTGTGCATGGAAGCTCTGAGTCGGCCGGCCACAAGCGGCCCTGCCTCGGGCAATCTAGGAGTTCGGGTCGACGCCGGCAATGCGTGTCCGCACCGCTGCGGCTAGCCCTGGTTGATCTAGCTAGTTAGACTATGCAATAGCGGATGTCCCTTCGCATCGATCAAGACCACTCTCGGTTTCGGCAGATTGTGCGCGGCCGGATCCGTCAAAACCTACGCAAGTATATCTCGCAGGGCGAATTAATCGGCAAACAGGGTCAGGAACGGGTGTCGATCCCGATCCCCCAGGTCGACATCCCGCGCTTTCGCTTCGAGGACCGGCAGCGAGGTGGCGTGGGTCAGGGAGACGGCGAACCCGGGGACCCGGTAGCCGGGCAGCCCGGTCAACCGGGCCAGGGAGCCGCCGGTAGCGCGCCGGGCGAGCACATGTTGGAAGTCGACGTCAGCCTGGCTGACCTTGCGGAGATCCTCGGTGAGGAGCTCGAGCTGCCTCGCATCGAGGACAAGGGCAAGGACGCCATCGTGGAGGCCAAGGATCGGTATGTGGGGATTCGTCGCGTCGGCCCCAACTCGCTGCGCCACTTTCGCAGGACCTTCCGACACGCCCTGAAGCGCCAGATCTCGCTCGGGACCTATGACCCTCGCAACCCCGTCATCGTGCCGGTTCGTGACGACATGCGCTTTCGTTCCTGGAAAACGGAGCACGAGCCGGTCGCAAACGCCGTGATTCTCTACATGATGGACGTGTCCGGCTCGATGGGCGACGAACAGAAGGAAATCGTGCGCATCGAATCCTTCTGGATCGACACCTGGCTCAAGCACAACTATCAGGGCATCGAGACACGCTTCATAATCCACGATGCGGTGGCACGTGAGGTGGATCGCGACACCTTCTTTCGCACGCGTGAGTCGGGTGGAACCATGATCTCGTCCGCCTACAAGCTAGCCTCTGATATAATCGATCGTGACTACTCTTCCAGCGAATGGAATATCTATCTGTTTCATTTTTCAGATGGCGACAATTGGAGTGTGGACGACACATTGCTGTGCATCCAGCTCCTCAGCGACAAGCTGCTTCCAACGTCCAATGTTTTCTGCTACGGGCAGGTGGAGAGCCCCTACGGATCGGGCCAGTTCATCAAGGATCTGGGCGAGCATCTGAAAGACAACGAGCGTCTGATCACCAGCGAGATTCGAGATAGGGATGCCATCGTACACTCCATCCGCGAGTTTCTGGGCAAGGGCAAGTAGATGTCCCGTTCTTGCGTGCAGCGGAGCGTCGACTACAGGGTGTCCAAGCAGGCGTGGCGCGTGCCGGGCTTCGGAGCCGACCCTCAGCGCCTGCGGGGGCCGGCGGAGCAGCCCGGATCGAGCTCGAGGCAAGGGGCGCTTTGCGCGCAACGTGAGCGAACCGGTCGTCGAAGCGAAGTCTCCCGTAAACGGTTGCCTGCGAAGGATTGCCGCTGAATGGCCCAGTTTGCCCTAAAAACAGACCTGCCTGGCTATCTTCGCGACGAGCAACGCAAGATCGAGCAGTACGCAAAGAACTACGGCCTCGATTTTTTTCCGACTGTGTTCGAGGTGCTGTCGTACTCGCACATGAACGAGATCGCTGCCTACGGTGGATTTCCCAGCCGCTATCCACATTGGCGCTTCGGCATGGCTTTCGAACAATTGTCGAAGAGTGCCGAGTACGGATTGTCAACGATTTACGAAATGGTGATCAATAACAATCCGGCGATCGCCTATCTGCTCGAGGGCAATAGCATCATCGATCAGAAACTGGTCATGGCCCATGTTTATGCCCATGTGGACTTCTTCAAGAACAACTTTGCCTTCCAATCCACTGACCAAGGTCGCGACTCGCTGACCGGACTGCTGCGCCGAAAGTGGATCGATACTATGGCGAATCACGGATCCATCGTACGCCGCTGTGCCAACCGGGTCGGTATCGAGAAGGTCGAGGCGTTCATCGATACCTGTCTCAGCATCGAGAATCTGATCGACCCGTACCGCCCGTTTGGGCCGCAACCCCGCAAGGATCGCGACAGCGATCAGGATACCCTGCAGGACGAGGCCGAAGAGGTTCCGCGCCTTCGAGTCGAGCGCGACTACATGGAGCAGTACATCAATCCGGACGAGTTTGTCGAATCGCAGAAGAAGAGGCTCGAGCAGGACGTCGACAAGAGCAAGCGGGTGCCCAAGGAGCCCGAGCGGGACGTCCTGCAGTTTCTGCTCGATCATGCGCCGCTGGAACGCTGGCAGCGAGACATCGTGGCCATTGTCCGCCGGGAGGCCTACTACTTCGCCCCACAGGGGCAGACCAAGATCATGAACGAGGGATGGGCGACCTACTGGCATTCCAAGATCCTGACGGAAAAGGCGCTCGACGCCTCCGAAATCGTGGACTACGCGGACCGCTGTGCCGGCGTGCTGGCCACGTCGGGTAACCAGCTCAACCCGTACAAGCTAGGTGTGGAGCTGTTTCGGCACATCGAGGAGCGCTGGAACAAGGGACGCTTCGGAAAGGAGTGGGAGGAGTGCGACGATCTGGAGGCTCGGCAAGCCTGGGATAGGAGGCTGGGACTCGGCCGGCGCAAGATCTTCGAAGTGCGTTCCCACTACAACGACGTGACGTTCATCGACGAGTTTCTCACGCCCGAGTTCGTAATGGACCAGAGGCTCTACAGCTTTGGGTTCAATGCCAAAAACGATCGCTGGGAAATCGAGTCGAGGGTGTTCCGAGACGTGAAGGTGAAGTTGCTCGCGCAGTTGACCAACGCGGGCCAACCCTTCATCTACGTGCAGGATGCCAACCACAACAACCGTGGCGAGCTACTGCTCAGGCACGACCATCAGGGAGTCGATCTGAGACTCGACTATGCGCGGGCGGTGCTGGAGGCGCTGGCACACATCTGGAAGCGTCCCGTCGAGATCCACACGCTGCTCGAGGGTAAGGCCACGCTGTTGCAGTACGACGGGTCCAGCCACGAGCAGAAGGGGCTGTAGCTGTCAAGCCATCGAGACGAGCGATCGATGAGCGTGGAGCATCAGTCCGCCCCGGTGCCTGTCAGCCTATTTGGTCGACGCGATTTGGATCTCGCCCGGTGTCGGTCGTTGATGCTTCGAGTATTTGACGGCGCCTTGCGTGCCCAGCATGAAGCTCATGACGGCGCTCAAGTACATGACGACGCATGCAATGGTGATCAAAAAAAGCTTGGTTGCCAACGCGTCGGGTGAAGGGTTCTCTTTTGCCATGGTTGTCCTCGCATCAAGGTGCGGGGTGAACCGCTCGCGGAACCCCGACCGTCGATGCAATTCAATCTACCCGCCTGGCTCGCCGCCCGATTTGCGCTGGATCAATTGGGCGTGAAAGGGCTGCCATTACTTGGCAGCGCTGCAGGGTCGGGCACCAGGGCTTACTAAGGGCCTACTAGGACTTGCAGGCACTGTTGCGGGGAGTACACTCAGAATAGCGGATGCGCGTGCGGGCATCCTTTTGCGTGGCCATGACGGCGTCGAGCGGAGCATCCGGGGTGGGGGGCCGTCGCACAGCGGTCACCACGACAGCGTGTCCGGACTGCCCGGCGCGCCGTCGGGGCGTACTCGACGCCATGCTGCCCTCGGCCGAGGGTCCTTGCAGCTTCGTATCGCTCGCGGTCGAAGCTCGCGAGGCGGTGCCCGCGCGCTGGCTGCAAACCTATGGCTTCGCGCTGGTCCGTCGAGGCCTGCTCGTTCGCCAGCGTTCCGACGCTCAGGGACGACTGACGGCTGTCGACGTCGTCGGTCCGGGCGCCGGGTTTTCGGTCCCGAGCGCAGCACGAGACCCGAAGTGCTCGGTTGTGCCAGCCGGCTACGCGGCGACGCGAGCGCTGCTCTGCCTGGTGCGTGGGCAGGCAATGTGTGATCACGCGGCGGTGGGCGGCGTCACGGCCACGGATCTACTCGAGCTGCAAGGTGAGGCCGCGGAGCGCCTGGAGCGGTTTGCGGACGCGCGCAGCAAGCCCGGGCTCGACGCTCGATTGGCGGCGCTGCTGTGCTGCTTGGCCGACACACTCGCCAGGGACTGTTTTCCAAGCACTGCCGTGGATCCCGAGGCCCTCGAAATCGTGGGGCGCTCGCGCGCTGCCGCGAACCTGGTGCCGCCCGGCCTGCTGCAGCGCGACCTGGCTGCGCTGGTATCGGCCCGTCACGAGTCGGTCTGCAGGGTCTTGAAGAGCATGTCGCGGCGCAAGCTCATTCAGAGTAGCGAGGCGGGCATTCGTTTGCTTGACAGGGCGGCCCTCGAGCAACTGTAGCTTGCACGTGGGTGACCGCTGCGGGCTGGGAGGCGCATGAACTGGTGTCCTGGGCTCAGGGCCCGCGGAAGAACCACTCATCCATTTCGCCGGTTCTGACCACCGCTGGCTATGTTGCTCCTCCTCGAAGTATCCCCAATACTCCTCGTCGTCGCGCCTCGCCAGCGGCGCCCAG
>JAKSBK010000298.1 GCA_022361155.1 Pseudomonadota bacterium | reverse complement strand
GCTAGTACCTCGCCACAGGAATCCTGATCGTTTGGCCCCAGCCCTGGCGCCCGCTGGCGGCGTTGGGACCTCCTCGAATATGCGCTGCACAGCATCGAAATGAACCGCAGTCTTCGTCGGTCCGCCTTGCCAGCGAGCCCCACTGCAGGCCCCAACCAACCAGGATTCCTGTGGCGAGGCACTAGGTGTTAAGCTCGAGGCCAATCTTGGTAGGCTCCGTGAAACTCGCACAACCGCGCACGAAGGCACTGGTCTTAATCTGCCTATGCGCCGCAGGGGCCTGCGGGGGGAACCGCTACGGGTACGCGCGCACCTACGAGCCGATAGGGGACGAGCGGGACTGGCTCGAGCGCGCCGAGACCGTCGGTTACGAGCAGGTGCGACGCAATCCGGAGACCAGCAAGGATCGGCTGCTCAGCTGGTTCGGGCTGGTCACGAAGATCGAGAGCTCGGGCCCCAAGGCACGGGCCACGATGACACTGCGCCTGCACCAGGCCCGGCATCTGTGCGCAGGCGAGTCTTCCAGCTCTTGCCGTGTGACCGTCTCGGAAAAGGCCATGGGCCCGTTTACGGCGTTGCTCGACATGCGCCCCGAGGATGCGAAAGGCCGCCAGCGCATCTGGGGCGGCTCCCTGCTGCGGGTCTATGGAAGACCCACGGGTGAGTTCGATGATCAGGGAGGGCCTATCGTCGCGGTCAGCTACTACCGCCACTGGCCTCTGGGCACCTACGTCACGACCGGCGCGCGCCGCGTCTTGCGTCGCTAGAAACGGCCGGTCAGGGACAGGAAGGTCATCTTGTCGTTGGTGTCTCGCAAGCGCCCGGTGAGCACACGCACCATGTTCCACAAGATCTCGTAGGCGATGTCTCTATCGAGCAGAAGCAGCTCCTCGAAGGCATCTCGTCTGAGCGCGAGCAGGCGACAGGGCTCCTGAACGCGAGCGTCCGCGCTACGGGCCGCGTCGTCGAAAAGAGACATCTCTCCGAACGCCTCGCCCGGTCCGAGCACAGCCAGCGCCTCTTCACCCATGCCTGGCATCTGGCGTGAAACGCGGACCTTGCCCTCGAGAATCAAGTACAGCCGATCCCCTGGCTCGCCCTCGCGAAATACGAATGCATCGGGTGCATGGCTTTCCTCGGTCGCGATCGACGCGATGCGGTCCAAGCCTTCGTCGCGAATGCCCTCGAAGAGTCTGTGCGATTGCAGCGCCGAACGAAGCAGTTGCATCCCGGGCATCCTACTGCCTTGACCGGCATTAGACGAGCGCCGGCTAGCCGGCCAACTGGCCCAACATCCAGGCGCAGCCGAGCGCGGCGTAGATGCCGAGCACGTAACCCGAGATGCCCATGAGGACGCCCACCGGGGCCAGGGCGGGGTGGTAGACGCCGGCGACCACGGGTGCGCTCGCAGCGCCGCCGATGTTGGCCATGCTGCCGGTGGCGACAAAGAAGAGGGGGGCGCGCGCAAGTCGCGCGACCCCGAACAGGATCGTCACGTGAATGCCGATCCAGATCAGACCCGCGAGCATGAAGAGCGGCGTCTGCAGCACGGCCCGCAGGTCGGCTTTGGCACCGATGGCTGCAACGAGCAGGTAGAGCGCCATGAAACCAACCGTGGATGCGCCGGCCCGCTCCAGCTTGCGCACGGGAGTGAAGGAAAGGACGAGCCCACCCGTCACCACGATGAGCACGGTCCAGGTGGTTTTGCTGATGATGGTGGGCTCGCCCAGGGATGGCATCAGCTGCCCGGCGCAGACCGAGACAATTGCGCCCCCGAATCCCAGCCCCACGATCAGGGCGAAGTCCTTGAGCTCCACGGGCCGGCGATGCGCCTCGAGCTCGCTCAGGTGCTGGCTGAGCTCGTCCAGAGCGTCGGTGTCGGCACCCGTGCGCCGGTCGTAGCGCTGCTGAAAGGCGCTCAAGAACAGCAGAACACCCATCCATCCGTACCCCACCACCGTGTCCACCACGATGATCGGGCCCAGGATCGAGTCGGGCGTGCCCACGCTGGCCGCGATCGCCATCATGTTGGCGCTTCCGCCGATCCAGCTTCCGGAGAGCGCGGCCAGACCGGTCCACGCCTGCTCGGGCAGCCAGCTGCCGACGGCCAGGAACGCGATCGGTCCGCCGATCACGATGCCGGCTGTACCGGCCAGCATCATCACGAGCGCCATCCAGCCCATCTTGGCGATGGCCGCAAGGTCGATGCTGATGACCAGGAGCAGCAGGGCGACCGGCAGCAAGTAGCGCGCGATCCAGTCGTATGCCGGCGAGGCGAGGGGCGTGATGCCGAAGGCGGTCGACAAGGTCGGAATGAAATAGGCGTAGATCAGGGGGGGCGTGACCGTGAACAGCTTCCTGAGCGCCGGCAGTCCGCTGGCCCAGAACACGAGGGCAAGCACGCCGCTGAGGTATGCGAAGATCAGGTTTGGGTCGGACAGCAGCGCGCT
>JAKSBK010000297.1 GCA_022361155.1 Pseudomonadota bacterium | reverse complement strand
CACGACGATCGCGTTCATGTTTCTGTTCTATGCAGGTACTTCGCCCGACATCATGCAGCATCAAGGGCGCCTGTGGCAAAACGTGGCCGCCGAGAAGGAAGTTCAGCGCGCGCTAGGTGCCGGTCACGGAGAGGGCGGCGAACACCACTGACGCTCCACGCCCAAAGGCGTGGGGTGCAGCAACGCCGCCCGCAAAGGGGCCAGACCAAGGAGGCTGCGGCTTCTTTGATGAACAGAGCCGTTAAGGGGAACGAATGGACAGTGCCTGTCGTAGCTGCGAGGCCGTCTTGAAGCCGCGTGTGGTGACCCCGGACTGAGCGGTGGCCCCAGCGGTGGCCCAGCAAGCGAGATGGACCTATACAATCCAAGGGGCACGGAGACGGCTGATGGAGACCCGCGCGGCTCGAGGTGAGGGTGAACCCGATTTTCTGAAGTCGTTGCGCCCGCCCTACCGCTCCTACCCCACAGGAGGCGGAGGGCCCGGACCGCGCCGGTATCAACTCGCTTCCAACGGTGTGATCGCGATGGTGATCTTCATCATTGCGGAGGCGATGTTCTTCGCGGGGCTGATCAGCGCCTTCACGATCGGCAAGACAACTGCGATAGGCGGCTGGCCGCCACCGGGTCAGCCGCGACTGCCGGTGCAGGAGACGGCCTTCAATACCGCCGCCCTGCTGCTGAGCGGCCTCTTCATGGTTCTGGCACATCGCGGATTCGCCAGTAGACCAGGCGCGGCTCGGCGACCACTGTTGCTTTCGATTCTCCTGGGATCGTTCTTTGTGCTCTTTCAGGGCGTCGAGTGGGTGGCGCTTATCCGAGAAGGCCTCACCCTGACGACCAGCACTCACGGCGCGTTCTTTTACCTGATAGTAGGCGCCCATGCTCTGCACGCTGTGGCCGCGATCGCCGCACTGATCTACATCTACACGAGGCTGATCGGAGGCCGCTCGACCCCAAGCGAGTTCAAGACCGCAGGGCTGTTCTGGTATTTCGTGGTCGGGCTGTGGCCAATCCTGTATTGGAGGGTCTACCTATGAAGTCACACAGCATCGCGAACGTGCTTTCGCCTGCACGTGCATGCCAGGCTCTTCGCATGCCTCGCTGTGGTGCTGCACCCGCGTCGAAATCGAACAACCGCCAATACCGGTTTCCCACAGGGTTTCGGGTGGTGCTGCTGGGCCTGTTGATCGGCTCGTTCGTCCTCGGCATGCCGGACCTGTGCCATGCATGTCCCGTGTGTTTTCAGGCGCAGAACGACGACAACCGGGTAGCTTTCCTGGTCACCACCATCTTCATGACGGCGACACCGCTGGTCTTGATTGCGGTAGCGGTGTGGTGGTTTCGCCGGCGTATGAAGCAGCTAGAGCGCGAGGCTCGCGGCGTCCTCAACTCTTGACCGTGGGCCAAAGAGCTTCCCACACGGGCTGGCGGTCAGCCGGTCGACGACCACCGAGCTCATAACGTCTCGCGGCTTCCGATAGCCGATGCGCTGTCAGGGCTAGCGCGACGCCGGCAATCACATCGATTCCGTAGTGCCAGCGCAAAAACATCGTGGCGATCAGTATGTTGAGTGCGATGAACGACGTTGGTAGCCACAGGTAACGGTAGATAGGTGTGTGGCGGTAGCGGATGGCGTGCAACGAAAAGAAACAAGGGCAGGCTGTGTGCAAGGACGGGAAGATGTCGAGCTGCGCCCCGGCCGCGGCTACCGCCTGCTGCACCTGGGCCCACCAGAAGCCTCCGGTGAGCTCGTTGTCGAAGCGGTGCTCTGCGTAGGGCCCCAACCCGGGCACCAAGGTATAGATCGTGTGGCCGATCGCGATCACGAGCATCGCACCAATCATGAGCTCGTACATGCGCCTGCCGGAGTCAAAGAACAGCGAGGGTAGCAGGTACAGACCGAGAACATAGAAGTGCGAATAGTAGAAGAACGCGAACCACTCGACCGAGGCTGATGTCACGAGTGAGTCCATGTATACGGCGGGGGTTGCGCCGAAGAGCACCTCGTCGATTCGGAGCAGCGCTGCGTCGAGCAAGTGGGGCTGCAGCGCTGGCAGGTACCAGCGGAGCGTGAAATAGGACCCAACCATGGGCGCGAACATGCCCACCCGGTACAGCAGAGCGCGCGCTGTGCCGGCGCCCAGCAGCTGGCCTCGCGTAACCAGCAACGTGAGCAGCGTTGGACAAAGCAAGCCCAGGGTCAGCCTGCGTCCCATAACGGCCTCCGGGCTGTCGGGGGCGGCCATGATGCGAATCCACATGAAGAGATGGAACGCGACCACCGCCCAATCCTGCAAGGCCATGTTGTGAGCAGCTGTACAGAGACCACGCCATGTGGCCTCGACCGACCGAGTACTTGTGCGTTCGGACAGCGAAGGGCTCGAAGGAACTTGGTGCGAGGATTCCATGTAGATCCAGACGCTGTCAGCTCTCACTCAACCGTTATCCCAAACTCGACGCCCCACGATTGCCGCACAAGAGTATTGCCGTCGATCCCAGGGCCTCTCGCCGCCAATCGCTTGGCGAGTTACGCAAGCAGCTACTGTTGCAGGACACCAGTGCCGTAATTAGGCCGTTCGGCCAGTTTCTTTGGCCATCGGCTAGCCTAGCGTGGTGTGGGTAGGGCGTGCAAGCAGCTAACCCTCGGGCACCCCCTTGTCGATGCCGCGCTGCGCGCGGCCGTGCACGCGGCCCACCCGGGAGAAAACCCGGATCGGACTTCCGGCCGCGCGTACTAGTAAGCCGCAGGGGCATCTGGTCCGGCATGCTCGGGTTTCCTGGCTCGCTGCAAGGTCCGCCAGGCGCTGAACGCCACAAGTCCAAGGAGCACTGCGAACCAGAGTGTCACCAATCGGATGAGCATCGTTGAGGCACCAGCAACCGCTGACGTGATGCGCCCGTGCCCAAGTACTTGAAGCAGTCCGGCCATCCCGGCTTCGGTCACGCCTAGCCCCCCGGGCAACATCGCCAGCGCGCCGGCAAGGGTCGATGCGGAGTAGGCGAACATGGCGGCGGTCATGGTCAGAGCATCCTGTTGGAACCCTGTAACCACTACGAACATGGCCGCGCACTCCAGCCCCCAGCCGGAGAACGCCAACGCAGTAGCACAGAGGACGGCGATGGGTCGTGTCATCGTGTGCAGCGCGGAGTACGCTTCCATGAGTCTCGGTGCCAGCCGACGCAGTCCCGGAAGACGCCCAGCGACACGAATGAAGCCCTCACCGAGCGGGCGATAGGCCACGCTCACAACCAAAATACCGACCATGAGCATTGCGGTCACGGCGACCGCCCAGCCATGCTGAAACGCCACACAACCAAGTGATGTCAGGATGGCTAGGGCCAGCAGGTCGGTGAGCCTCTCGGCGAAGACGATGGGGGCTGTCGTCGCTACGGCGAGGCCGCGGGACTCGTGCAGCAGCAGGGATTTGAACACCTCCCCGATTTTTGCCGGGGTCACGCTCATTACGAAGCCAGATACAAAGACCAGCAAGCTTTCGCCGACGGGAATCCGAATCCGAAGCATGCGAAGGTAGTACTGCCAGCGCACGAAGCGCAGCGCGTAGTTGCCGAGGACGAACGATAGGGCAAGCAGCAGCGGTTCTATTGCGTAGCTTGCCAGATGGCCGCGCAGGGCCTCAATGTCGCTGTAGATCGAGAGGGCGGCGAAGGCTGCGCCGCCGAGCAACGAGGCAGCAACCAGCTTGCGCCCGAGCCCGGGCACTAAGCTCGATAAGGAACTTGGGCCGCTCACGGACGCCCTCGAACGCCTTTGCTGCGCCGGGCTGAAGACCCGATGCTGGCCGCGCGCGCAAGGAGTCCCTCAAGTGCTTTCACCTCCTTCGTCTGCCCGCCTTGCCAGCGAACCCCACTGCAGGCTCCAACCAATCAAGACCCCTGTGGCGAGGCACCAGGGAGTGTCTTCAACGACTCCACAGGATCACGGATGAGGTCTATTGATCTGGCGGCGGGTGTTTTTCTAGCGGCAACGCTCCTAGGGCTTGCCTGAACGCGGACCGTTGAGGATTGCCGGAGGCTGCCGCCGCAGGGGGTCGTGGTCATGGTCGTGGGCGTCCCTAGTCCGCTCCCAGATACCCCGACCCATAGTACGAAGCAACGTGGCGCGAACACTATGTCGGGTATCCTAGGGCGCAGCGCGACCGTAACCGTTCAGGCCCCGGCAGTCGGGTCTTCAGGCCCCTGGGAAACCGTCGCGGAAGCGAAGACGCCCGTGAACGGCTACGCGCGACCCCGCGTTGCCGTTGCTGCTTCGCAGAATTACCCTGGGGGCCGAATGCCTCATCGCCGCTTGCCAGGGCACGGCGTTCTCGCCGATGCGCTCAATCTGCCCAATCTGGTTACGATGGGGCGAATCGGCATGATCCCGTTCGTACTGCTGTTGATTCTTGAAGGCACTCGCGTGGGGAATTTCTGGGCGGCGATTCTGTACTCGCTGGCAGCGGTGACCGATGCAGTTGACGGGTGGCTGGCCCGTCGTCGTGGAATGACCAGCATCCTTGGCCAGTTCCTCGATCCGCTGGCAGATAAGCTGCTTGTGCTGGCCGTGCTGCTGGTTCTTGTTCAGCTGGGGCGTGTGCCGGCGTGGATGACCATCATCATCGTGGCGCGCGAGCTGTCGGTAACGACACTCAGGATCATAGCGATGAGCGAGGGGGTCGTGATCGGCGCTCTGCGCGGAGGCAAAGACAAGGCCGCCCTGCAGATGGTAGCGGTGCTCACGCTCATTCTCCACCACACGTACGATCTGGATTTCTTCGCGTTCCGCGTTTCAGCGAACCTGAACGGCGTGGGCCTCGCGATGCTCCTGCTCAGCGTAGTCTTCGCGGTCACGAGCGCCGGGGAGTACCTGAGGCTGCTTAGTAGGGCTGTCGAAGCCAAGCAGCGCAGATTGGCAGACAAAGGCTGAGGCGCGGGGTCGAAAATGGCAGGGCCGTTTCGGCGCCACGCCTGAATGTCGGCGCTCAGCCGGCGTGCCTGCGGATTTTGTTCACGTCAGCGGACACGACTGCGCATTGGAATGCACTTTCCGCCTCAGTGTCCCATATCGGGACAAATCCTGAATGAGCGTGCAAGTGAACTACTCAACACACGTGTACAATGCAAAACTTCACATAAGTAGGCACCATAAACAGATCGCAGGTTTCTTGTAGCGATCTCAGCAATCCAGTAATCTGGCCTCGATGCGCATAAGTACGAACCCATCCACATGTCAGAGATCGTACGGGAACGTGAACACGCAGTCGATTTAGCATGTAATATCAGATAGCTACGGATTCGTGGCTCCCGGTCACCCATGGTAGCTGTGGAAAAACTGTTGTGAGAATGTTGAAACTTTTTGGTTGCAATGAATATATTGAATATAATATATTGATTGTTAGTGTTTGATATGGATCTGAAGAAACGAATACAGGCGATCCAATCTTCTGCGCATGAACCCTCTTGCTGGGAAGAGTCAGAGCTTTTGGAGCTCGAGAGGGCGCACCCGCGTGGTGTCGGCGTTCAGGAAGTCGTCGATATCCTTGCCTCGCGTGGCATGCGCCTGAGCGAAGCGACCTTTCGCAAGTACGTTCAGTTGGGCCTTCTGCCGCGCAGCGTCAGGGTTGGTCGCAAGGGCAAGAACCGAGGCTCACAGGGCCTGTATCCCGCGACCGTCGTGCGCCAACTCGATCTGATTCGGCGCCTAATGGCCCAAGGCCTCACGATCGACGAGATTCGCCGGGAGCTGCTGTTCGTGCGCGGGGATGTGGACGACTTAGCGCGACGCTTCGAGCGCGTGTTCGAGAAGCTCGGCAAAGCGATCGAGATGCGCGGAGAGGGCGATGAGGTTCTTGCTCGCGCCATATCCGATGCAAAGGCGCTTGCCGACCGCTTGGTAGAGGGACTCAAGGCGATTGAGGTGCGACTGGCGGCGCGTGCTCGCATGGCCAGGGCGGTAGTCTAGGACATCTGCGACAGGAGGTTTGGCTATGGTTCCGGAACAGGGGGCACTCGAACAGGAGTTGGACGGCTCATTGGCGGCAGGGCTTCCGGGTGTACCGGAGTCCGAAATCGACGAATCCGTACCGCCCAGGCGGCGGCGCGAACGGCAACGCGCCCGGACGATATCGATCCGACGGCTCAGCAAGTCCGAATTGGAGCGCGGGCGAGCAGAGTTCCCCGAGGACGATTATTGGCGTCCAACAACACGCGCGGAGTGCGCAGACATGGAGCGTCCCTGTCCGTTCGTGGCTTGCAAGTACCACCTGTACATTGATGTGCATCCGGTTCGCGGGTCGATAAAGCTGAATTTCCCGGACCTGGAGGTATGGGAAATGACGGATACGTGCGCCTTGGATATCGCCGACCGTGGCGGAACAACGCTGGAGGAAGTCGGCGTAATCATGAACTTGACACGCGAGCGCGTACGCCAGCTGGAAACGCAAGGGCTAGGCAAGCTGCGCTCCGGGCAGCAAGCGGAAAAGCTCCAGGACTACTTGATGGTCGGCTAGGCGTCGGTCCGTGAACAGCCGGTCGAGACCGGCCGCGCAGGGAAGGGTGCGATCGCCGGCGCGACTACGACGATGGGCAGCTACGACTACGACCTCGTGGTGTTGGGTGCGGGCTCGGGCGGCGTTCGAGCGAGTCGCATCGCCGCCGGCTACGGAGCCCGCGTCGCCGTGATCGAAGAACGCTACCTGGGCGGGACCTGCGTCAACGTAGGCTGCGTGCCGAAGAAACTCCTCGTCTACGGATCCCAGTTTCGCGAGGAGCTTGCCCACGCCGCCGGCTACGGTTGGGAGATCGCTCGCGCTACGGCGTCCTGGCCTAGACTGTGCGACTTCACGCAGTCGGAAGTGCGGCGGCTGAACGACGTGTACGAGAGACTCCTTCTCGGGTCCAACGTGGACATTGTTCACGGCCAGGCAAGGCTCAAAGGACCCCACACGGTCGAGGTCGATGGTCGGACTATTTGCGGCAAGTGGCTGCTGCTGGCAACGGGAAGTTGGCCTGCCATGCCTCTTGTCAAGGGCGTGGAGCATGGGATCTCCTCCAACGAAGTCTTCGAGCTTGAACGCCTACCAGAACAGGTAGTCGTCGTGGGGGGGGGCTACATCGCGTGTGAGTTCGCGGGCATTTTTCACGGGCTCGGAAGCCGGGTGACCATCGTCCACAGAGGCAGCTTGTTGTTGCGAGGATTCGATCTTGACGTGCGCAAGACGATAACCCGCTCCTTGGCCCGCAGAGGGCTCGACGTGTGTACCGACGCCCAGGTCTCCGAGGTGAGCAGCCACGGTGATCTGAAGCGCGTGCGGCTGGCGGCTGGCAGCGTAGTCGAAGCGGACGAGGTCCTATTCGCCACGGGACGTGCACCGAGAACTCGGGGCATTGGACTGGCCGAGATCGGCGTACGCACCTCACGCTCCGGGCACGTGATGACGGATGAGTATGGTCGCACCAGCATCGCAAACATCTTCGCGGTGGGCGATTGCTCGAATCCGATGGCGCTCACGCCCGTCGCTCTTGCTGAGGGGAGTGCGGTAGCCAAGACGCTGTTTGGTGCGACACCGACTCGTCCCGATTTGCGCTGTGTGCCGACGGCAGTGTTCAGCCAGCCTCCCGTTGCTACGGTAGGGCTTACCGAGGAGCAGGCGCGAGCCAGCGGCGCCGACATCTTGGTCTATCGGAACGAGTTCCGGCCGCTGCGGCAAGTGGTGAGCCGCTACGGGGAGCCGAGCATCATGAAGCTCGTTGTCGACAAGCACACACAGCGTGTGCTGGGGTGCCATATGGTTGGTTTGGACGCGCCAGAGATAATTCAGGGCTTTGCCGTTGCGTTGAAGTGCAACGCGACCAAGATTCAGTTTGACGCGACGCTCGGGATTCATCCGACTTCCGCGGAAGAATTTGTCACGATGGGATCGCCCTCGTAGCGCCCCCGCGGGCCCCAAGGCCCGTCCCGGTTGCCGGCCGGCCGTGCAGACAGTATCTACTGGGGCGCCGAAGCGGCTCAGGCGATCGCCGTCGCTCCGGACGCGGTCCGGGTGCACGGAGGAAAGTCCGAGCTCCACAGGGCAGGATGCCAGTCAACAGCTGGTGAGGGTGACCTCAAGGAAAGTGCCACAGAAAGCAAACCGCCCCGGCCTGGATCACTCCAGATCCGGGGTAAGGGTGAAAGGGTGAGGTAAGAGCTCACCGGGCTCACGGTAACGTGGACCGCACGGTAAACCCCATTCGGAGCAAGACGGAATAGGAAAGCGCCTGAGGGCGGCCCGCCCAAGCTTTCGGGTAACGTCGCAGGAGGCGCGCGGCGACGCGCGTCCCAGAAGAATGATCGCCGCCCGCCTGCCGGCGACGGCAGCGGGAACAGAACTCGGCTTATGAGCTCTTCGACCGCGGGGCCTTGTGCGTGGCACAGGGCTTCGCGTTTTTATTCAGGCTCGGACTTGTGCCCCCTTTTTGGATCGCTTGCGACACGGGTCAGGACGAGCGCTTTTCCTCAAGATGCCCTTGCGCCACCGCGGGACCGGGGTCTACAACCAACAACCAGCCACCGCTCGGACTGATGGGAGGTCGCGCGTGCGAGAGCTTGTCCGATACCTGCTACAGAACGCTTACATCGATTTCCAGGGTGACATCACCATGGAGAGGGTACGCGGCTTCCTGCGCGAGGATGAGACACGCGAGGCCAGGGCGTTGCTAGCGAAGCTCATCGACGATAAGGGGGTCGAGGACCTGCTTATCACGATCGCGGACTGTCTGAAGGACCACATTGGCTCTGGAATCACGGAAGAGACTCTGCGCGAGCAGCTCATCACCTACAGCGAGTCCTAAGGGCCCACGGAAGAATAACTCGTCTGTATCGCCGAGGGCCGGGCGCCGTTGGCAAGGCGCAACGGCGAGGAATATTGGGGGTATTTCGAGGAGGCGCAACATAGCCATCGGTGGTCGGAACCGGTGAGATGGATGAGTTATTCTTCCGCGGGCCCCAAGGTGTGCTCGGTTGCCCCTGCGGGTGCAGCCTCGCCTGAGCAGCCGACTCGCTGTGGCCTGAACGGTATCGGCCGCGACAGCAGCGAGGCGGAGGCGTCGGTTGACAGTCCCGTAACCGGTTTCTAGCATCGCGCAGCAATGGTCTCGAAGGCTTGGTGGCTGGCCGCGTTGCTTGTTGTCGTGCACGTTTGCCTTGGAGCTAGCTGCGATCGCAGTCGTCCTGCTGGCTCGCCCTCGCCTCCCGCCGTAGGATCGACGCCACCGGGTGGGACTGGGCGTGTCGAGACGCTGACCAACGTGGACGTCTCGAACTTGACCGAGGCCGAGCAAAGGGTGTGGCAGGACCTCATCAACGAGGCCCTATCGCCCTGCGGAGATCCACTGAGCCTCGCCCGTTGTGCGGCCGAAGCCAGCGGCCGCTGCCCCAAGTGTGTCGTGGGCGCCCGCTACCTCGCGCGCCTGGTCGCGGAGGGGTACGAGAAGAGCGACATCGAGCAGCGTTTCGCGGGTCGCTACGGCGAGGGCTCGGTGGCTAGGTTCAACCTGGACGACGCTCCCATCCGGGGGGCGCCGATGGCTTCGGTGACCATCGTGGAGTTCAGCGATTTCCAGTGTCCCTACTGCGGTGCCGCCCACAGGATCCTCAAGCGTGTGCTGCGCCAGTTCGAGGGCAAGGTGCGCTTGGCCTTCAAGCACTACCCGCTAACAGGGCATGAGCGAGCGGCCCCGGCTGCCCGTGCGGCGGAGGCGGCGCGGCTGCAGGGCAGGTTCTGGGAAATGCACGACCTGCTTTTCGAGCATCAGCAGGACCTTGCCGACGCGGATCTGGAGCGCTACGCCGAGCGGATAGGCCTCGACATGCAGCGTTTTCACCGGGACGTCAATTCGGAAGCGGTGCGCGATCGCATTGCGGCGGACCGCCGGGAGGGTATTGCTGCGGGCGTTGATTCGACGCCCTCGCTCTACGTACAGGGGCGCCGGTTCCGAGAGGCTCCACGGACGTTGGCGGCCTACCTGCGCGAAGCGCTCGGAAGCTAGATAGCTTCTGTCCACAATCGCGCTGGGGCGGCTTACGTCCTCGAGGGGACTAACGGCTGAGCTGCTGGGGCGCAGGCAGCGGCGGTCTTGGAGACGGGGAGACCTCGGCTGGTGAAGGGATCGGGGGAGCGGGCGGCGGAGCGGGAGCAGGCTGGGTTGCAGGCGCTGGTCTTTGGTCGACCTGCGGCTGCTCAGTGCCTACCACGCCTCTTGAAACGCCCTCGGGCGGGTCGACGATGTGAAACTCCACGCGCCGGTTCTCGCTGCGACCCTGCTTGGTCCTGTTGTCCGTCAGCGGCCGATCCTCGCCAAAGCCTTGAGCCTGCAATCGGTTCGGATCCACGCCGCGCTGTTCAAACCACGCCGTGACCGCGCCGGCACGCCGCTGACTGAGCTTCAGGTTGAACTTCGCGGAACCGCGGTCGTCGGTGTGGCCTTCGACTCGAATCAGCTTGATCCAGGGGTTCGCCTGGAGCACCGCCCGCACCTCCTCGAGGATTGGCTCCGCCGATCTCATCAGTTTCGCCTTCCCGCTACGGAACCTGATCCGCGACAGGATCTTGATCTGCTTCTCCTCGAGCCGCACCGCTTTGGGGCAGCCCTTGGCGTCGGCTGATCCGGGCGACAGCGGACACTTGTCCAAATCGTCGGCCACACCGTCGCCATCGTTGTCCGTGTCCGGGCAGCCGTCCTGGTCCATGAAGCCGTCCTTGTCTTCCGGCTCCAAGGGGCATTTGTCACGCTCGTCAGGCAGGCCGTCCTCGTCGTTGTCCATGTCCGGGCAACCGTCTGCATCGGAATAGCCATCCGGGTCTTCGGCCTGTAGCGGGCAGCGATCGAGCTTGTCCAGCACTCCGTCACCGTCGTTGTCCGTGTCCGGGCAGCCATCCTCGTCCTGGAACTGATCGGGGTCCTCGGCTTCAAAAGGACAATGATCTTGGTCGTCGACGATCCCGTCCCTATCGGTGTCCAGGGGAGGCGGGGGTTCGGGACGTGGCGGGGGCGGCGGCGGTGGTGCGTGCTTCGGAGGAGCGAAACCCAACGATAGAAGGGCGCGCAATTGGGGGACCCCAACGTCGTTGTTGAGACCGGCTCCCGCAGCGAGCTGGGCTGCAAAGCCAGGTGCTGCGGTGTAACGCACACCGAGCTGCGCCTCGAGGGACTTGGCGGTGTGGCTGGCGCTGTTGCTGGAAGCTAGCGCCAGCGCGCCCAAGACCTCTGCCCCAACCACGAGCCGCGGCACGCTCGTAACGTACACACCCAGCGCACCCAGCGCTTCGCTGCCGAGCTGGGCATCGGCGTATTGCCGCTCAGGTCGATACAGACCCCCGAGCTGAAGCGCGATCGTCACCGCACTTGGGACTACGTGTGCGGCCGTGAGCAACACGCGCGGACCAACCCCCTTGTCACTGCCGTACGCCTCTTGGCTGCCTGAAGGCAGCACCAGCTCGCCAACCAAACCCAGCTGTGGCCCACGCTCCGCGGCACCCAACAGGCGCAAGGAACCACCCACTGTCACGTCGGCAGCCGCGAACGCCGCGGGTCGCGGATCGCTGACCAGGGGAATGCGATCGCCCCCCTGGCTCAGTACCACGGGGGCGCGAGCATGGATCTCTGCGAATTCCGCAAGCCCCAGCGCTGCTACGACCTGTGCCTGAAGCCGATCGGCAACTACCCGCCCCTCACCCAAAACCTCGGGTTGGGGCTCGATAACCAAGGGCGAATGCGTGTAGTTCAGCGTCAAGGCTGCGGACCATCGCAGGTGCCCGAGGGTGTTTGGTAGCTGCAGTGCTATGCCGTCTTCGATCGTGGGAGGCAGCTCCAGTCGGTCGAGTCGGAAGCCTTCGTAATTCTGCGCATGACCTACTTGTGCAACGGCAAGCAGCGATAGCGTCACCCAAAAGCCAAAAGCGAGTCTCGTCATCTCGTGAGCTCCGGTGGAACAGCAGCATCGCGCACAACGTCTGATCTAGCTTGTTGACTTGGCCTCCGTTGGCGGCACGGGCCGCCCGTCACGCAGGCCCCAGTACGGATGCGTCATTCTAGGCCCTTCTTCCCACGAATGACAGCTCTTTCAGTGTTACCGGGCCCACAACCTCGAAGCTCGCTTCCCGTTTCAGGTCGCTCAGCAGAGCGGCGAGTTCCCGCGCTCGGTCTGAGGGCGAGGCTATGGTGACGGTGCCGGACTCGTCTCCGTGCAGCAAGGCGAGTCCCTCGTAGCCCTCGAGCACGGAGCGTAGCCACACGATGCTGCGCCTATCGATGCGCACACGCGCCGCGCACAGGGCCGGGTTTGGGGGAAACACGCTGTTTTTTGACCTGCGCTTCTTTGAACGCATAGCATGAACCGCAGTGCGCGCTCCTCGGAATCGGTCGTGGCCGTTGACTCGCCCACACGCTGCAGCCGCGTTGGTCGCTGGGCTGCTGGCCAGTGGCTGCGGGGCGGCGGTAGCCGGCACCCCAGCACACGCACCGAGCGCGCACGCCGATTCGCTTCAGGTCAAACAGCTCGCAGGGCTGCACGCCAGAAGCGAACGCCAGGCGAAGCGTATCGCCGAGCTGGAGGGACGCCTGGCCATGCTCGAAGTATCGCTGGGCGAGTTGAGACGGCGACGCGAAACCGCCCCGACGCGGGACCGAGCCCACTTGACGAAGACCCTGGCAAGCGACCAGCACAGCGAAGTTGCCCCGCGCCGGAGCTCCTCGGGGAGAGCCATAAAAGCCGGCACCAAGCATCGCCAGCAGGCACGCGAGCCGGAACAGCCGCTGGGACGCATCCAGCCCCAAGCGCTCCCCGTGCCGCGCACCAGGGAGCGAACAAGGTCAAAAAGCACCGAGCCGCCGGTTTCGTTGATCGAGGCCAGGCGTGCTGCCGGTCCTTCCGTTCAGGACGCGAAAGCGGCGAGTCAACGGTACCGGCGGGCGCTCGCGCTGATCCGCGAGCACCGCTTTGAGCAGGCGCTGGAGGCTCTCACTGGATTCAGCGCAGAGTTCCCAAGACACCCCCACGCCGGCGACGCGTCCTACTGGCAGGGTCGGATTCGCTTCGCTCAGCAGCGCTACGAAGAGGCCATTGTTCATCTCAGCGAGCTGGAGCGCCGTTTCAATCGGCACAGAAGGCTGGCCGACGCGCTCTACACGATGGCGCTCTGCCACGAGCGCCTCGGCCACACGCTTCGCTACAGGCGGCTCATCCATGATCTTCGCAGGAGGTTTCCTGGCAGCGACGCCGCCCGCCGTGCAGCCGCCAAGGAGCTCTCGTGAGAAGCGCAGCCCTACTTGGCGCGCTTTTTTCGGCTTTTGTGGTCCCCACGACCGTGCGAGCCCAGGATGCTCCGCATGCCTCAACCCGCGGGGCCTCGCCCGCAGCCCATGACACTCGTGCTTACATGGTGCGCGAGGGGGACACACTTTCCGATGTTTCCGAGCGGGTCCTGGGTGATTCACGCAAATGGCCGGAGCTCTGGGCCAACAACCCCGAAATCACCAACCCACACTGGATTTTCCCCGGCTCTGCCGTTCGCATGTCGCACGACGAGCCACCGCAAGCGAGCAAGTCGCCCGCGCACACCGGTAGGCGCATCGTCGTTCCGCGAGCTTCCCTTCGTCCCAACACCTTGCTGCTGCGCGAACAGGGCTACCTCGATCAGGCGGCCCTGCAAGCCGCCGGACGCATCGTGGGATCCGTCGAGGAGAGGATGCTCCTCGCGGAAGGCGATGAGGTGTACCTGGGTTTCCCCGGCGGTCGCAAGGTCAGGCCTGGCCAAAGCTACACGTTGTTCCGAAAGCTACCTCGCGACGAAACGCACATTCATCCGGACGCGTCGGGTGTGCTGGTGCGCATCCTGGGAGCCGCCACGGTGCAGACGTTCGATCCCAAGCGTGGAATCGCGCGCGCGTTGATCTTCGAGTCGCTGGATCCCATCGAGCGAGGTGTGGGCGCGGCAGTGATGAAACGACGCTTCGCACTGGTGGACCCCCAGCCAAACCAAGGCAGCGTTGACGCCAAGATCGTGGCTACGCTACGAGACCGCCAGCTGATTGCCCACGACAATCTGGTGTTCGTGGACGTGGGCTCGCGCCAGGGTGTGCAAGAAGGCAATCGCTTCTTCGTTGTGAAGCGAGGCGACGCCTGGCGTGCCAGCCTCTACACGAGCGCCCGGCATATGGGGGCCACGGTGAGGCCTCCAAACATCGACGCAGCAAGTCTGCCCTACGAAACCGTGGCCGAGCTTCGCGTGGTACATGCACGTCCCAACACCCTGGCGGCGGTCGTGATCCGTTCGGCCGGGGATGTAAGGGTGGGGGACCGAGCCGTGATGCGAAAAGGCTTCTAAGGGGCCGTCCAAGAATAACCGGTCGAGACCGGCCGCGCAGGGTGGATGCGATCGCCAGCGCGCCCGGAGGAAAAACCGCAGGAATAGCAGCGCTATTTCGAGGATTTTTTGGAGGACGAAAGCCGCGAGCGCGCCGCCCTGCACGGCCGCAGCCGATCGAGTTGTTCTTGGACGGGCCCCGAGGAGGCTCACCGGCCCCTGGTCGCCTTTTCCAGGGTCTCGTGACCGCCGTATTCCAGGACGCCTTGACTGCTGTGAAAGCCCGCACCCGACATGTAGGCGAAACGCGCCTTGACTCTGATCTTGTTGCCGACGCCGAAGTCCGTGGGGATCGGCAGCAGCCCGGAGCCCTTGGGGATCCGCTGTTTCCTGCCCCGCCTCTCGAGTCTGATGGCATCCGCGATGGCTTCGTGGTTTTCGGCGTAGCCTCCAAGCAATACGAGCTTGGTGCGGTCCTGTTCGTCGCGCACGTCGCCCAGCCACAGGTGCGGTGCGTTCGCCGGTGGGCACTGCTTCTTTCGCCTCTTGGCTCTCGGGCACGGAGGCGGCTCGTAGATCTTCACGACGTATCCGGTCAGGGAAACGTCCGAATCAAGGACACTTCGCATCTTCTTGCGCAGGCCGTACACGCTGTACGACTCATCCTCGTAGCGGACCGGGTGCGGTGGAGGAGGCAGCGTGGGCACGCTTGGCAGATCCGGCTTGACCGGCGGCAGCTCCTGCACCTCGACTCGCGCTTCCGCCGTCATCGCCTTGATTTGCTGGCAACCACACACGAGCGCGCCCGCCAGCACGACCGTGACGATCCGCATGCTGCGCTTCAGCGTGGCGTGCCCTGCGCTCCCCTCGATTGCGGGATTCAGAACATCTGTGCGGTGAGCGTCGTGGCGCGCTTTGTTTATCATCCGAATCACCTGAGTCCCGCTCACGCTCCAACTACGCCAATCGATCACAATCTCCTGCAGGCGGTAGTAGAACGCCAGCCCTCGACGCCAATCGATCACAATCCCTGGCAAGCGGTACTAGCACGCCCGGGACGGCGTACTCAATACACTCAGGGGGCTAGATCCTCGCACGGTCGAGCATGCTTGTGGGCTTGGATGCGGGCCGCGTGCAGCTCCGGCGCGGCTACGTTCGTGTCGGTTGAGAGCAGGATCCGCTCGCTTTCCGGACCTCCCAGCGTTGCGATCGCATGCAGGGCAGCAGCAGCCAACTCCACGTCTCGCCCCCATGCTCGCGGCACCGCACCCCGACGCACGACCTGCGCCAGCGGCACTACGGCTTCAGGTACGCACAGTTCCCTCGCGAAGGCGATCGCCTCGGCAACCACCGTCGGCCACTCGTTCACGTCCAGCAGGCGGGCACGCACGCTCGGCCATGCCTCGCGATCGCGGCGTTGCCGGAGCGAACGAACCGCAGCCTCGCGCACTGAAGCTACCCGATCGCCGATTCCTCTGCGAAGGACCGGGGCAGCCTGGGGATGCAGAGCAAGCTCGTTCAACACGGCGGCACGCACGAGCGGCCAGGGGTCACTCGCAGCAAGCGTCCCAAGATCGGGGTTCAGCGAGGCCTGTTCTGCCAGCAGGCCAACCGCGGCAACCCGCACCCTGGGATAGTCGTCCCGCAGTGCCGCCCCGGCAAGCGCCCGTGCCTGGGTGGCGCCCCGGCTTGCGAGCGCTCGCAGGGAGGCCGCACGCAGCATCCAGTGCTGGTCCTCGCTGGCTGTGCGAACAAGCCAGTCGTCCAGCACGGGCTCGGAAGTCAACGCCGAGGCCGCTTGGATCAGGCGCCAGCGCTCCTCGAAGCTTGTCGTTCGAGTAAACGCCCGTTCGATCGCCTCGTGAGCCAGGCCCGTGACGTCGCCGGGGGCAAGCGCCTGTGCGACCACAGCCAGCCCACGGACCGGCGGGTTGTCGTCTAGCCAGTGCGCGAGCGCATTGCGAGCCTGCGCATGGCCGCGTCGCACAGCCGTTCTCAAGGCCTCGCGCAGTGTCGGCCGCTGTGAACCACGATCGGACTCGATCGCTGTTAGCAGGGCGGGTAAGGCGCTTGCTGCTGACCGGCGAGCCAGCGCCAGCGCCGCCCGATCACCCGTGGCATCGGGTCGCATGGCGAGTACCGAAAGCTCTGCCTGGCACACGGAGCCGTGTCTCTCCAGGACGTCCAGGGCAGAAGCGGACAGAGCTCCCGGCTGTTTTTGGACGAGTTCGAGAAGCAACCGTCGCGCTTTTTCGTGCTCGCGGTTGCTCTCGAGCACGCGTACAGCGCGGCGTCGTGCTTCCGGTCCTAGCTGCGGCCAGGCCTCGTCGATCGCGTGGATCGCGGGCGGCCCCAGCGGCGCCAGCCAGTGGACCGCCTCGTTGGCCCTGCCGGGAGCGCCGCCAAGATCAGCGACGAGACGTCCTATGCCCCCTTCGTCGTCTGCGGCCGTGTAGGCCTCGACTTCCGCCAGCACGTTGATGCGACCTCGCCCCACCGAGCCCCGGCCTACGACGATCGAAAGGCAGTCGGTGTGCAGGGGGTGGGGCAGAGCCATCCAGTAGCGCTGTCCAGGCGCGGCAGCCGCCGGCAGCTCGAACGCGTAAGTCACGCTGTCGGCTACAAGCCAGCCCGACCTTACCGGTGCCACGCGGGCATTCTCATTGCGCAAGAGCGGCGCAGGTACGAAGCCGACGCCTCGAATAGCCCAGTGGCCGGATGCCCAGGTAGCTGTCGCGAACTCACCCAGCGGGTCCCCTTGAGGTAGCGCCCAGTAGGTCGAAGGATCGGAGTCCCCAAGCTCCAACGGTGGAGTCGAAACGATACCCTCCGGATCGCCCTGGCGGCCAGAGACGGCAACGTAACGGAGCGCCTGTACGATAGGCTTCGCACGCGGATTCGAGGATGCTACCCCCACGAGGGGATCCGTGGTTGATACTGGGGTCCAGGGCGAGATCGGTCGCAAGCGTTGGGTCTTGGGATCCAGGGCGCGCGGATTCAGCAGGCTCGCACGCTGGCCACATACCCGCACGCCCTCGTGGATCGTGGCCGTGACGACCTGCACAAAACCCCCGTCCGCCTCGATTTGGAGTCGAGCGGCCTGGCGCTCTCCAGGATCGCCGTGCAGGTCCAAACGTCCCGACCAGATCAGCTTCGGGCTACGGGCCCTACGTCCAAGCAGCGCGGCGTAGCGGCCATGGAGCCCTCGTGCCCGGACCAATGCAACCGCGCTCCCGCGATCCAGCCGCAGCAGCTCGATTGACGCTTGTGTGATTCCTGCGCCCGCAAAAACCAGCTTCGAGCCGCCATCCCGCACTACGCCCGCCTGGGCATCCATGTCGATGACTATCCTCACCGGGGCTGGCGGCCGCCCAATTGACACCGTCTTCGTGAGGGGCAGGGGGTCTGCCATCGCCCGGGGTGAGGCCAGGAGCAGCAGGAACAGCAGCATGGACGAACTGCATGCACCACTCCCGCCCAGGCCAACCGCGAACGCTCGCACCTTGTTGACTCCCTTCAGCGAGGACGACAAACGAGACCCGAGGTGTCTTCCATCCTCGGGGCGCTCAGCTCGATTCTGGAGACGCTCCCCGGAGCCTGCAAGTGCCTGGCGGGGTTGGATCAGGACCCGCTAAGTCCCCGAACATAGCTGCCGTTAGAGCAAGGAATAGCCCGAGCGCCAGGACCGCAGCGCCCGACCTCCCGATGCGGCAAAGCCACATCATGTACGACACACCGCCAAGACGCCAGCGCACCTTCTCGGTCATGTCGCAGATTGTCGCACCGATTGGGACGGCAGCTAGGCTCATCGGCCGGTTGCTTTTCCGGGCTGATCGAGCACCGGAGGTATGGCTGTGATGCCTCGCATCAAGGCAAAGCCGTCGGGGAGTTCACGGCGCGGCACAGATTCCGTTGGTACAGATCCTGCTTCGCCCCAACAAGGACCTCGCGGAGAATCTAGCGCGGACTCTTCGCCATTGTCGGTCGAACCAGGAGGTAGGCAGTCAGCGCAAGAGCGGGGGCACTCGGGCGACGAAGCAACGGATCGCATGAAGGGCACGGCTGATGCTGGGCCAAAGCGGAGAAAGGACGCCATGACCAAGCGAGGCAGCAAGACTGGACGAAGAGCACGAGGCAGCCAGGCGCTGGCCACCGAGGAATTGGTCGCTCCGTTCGAGTTGACACAGGACGATGAGCACGAGCCGAGCCGGGCCGAGCTGGCCGATGCCCAGGAGGAAACCGACAAGGCGCTGAAAGCCATGGAGCGAGAGACTGGCGGCGACAGCACGCTATCCAAGTACTTTCGTGAGATGGCCTCGCATCGCGTGCTATCTCCGAAGGAAGAGGTCGATGCGGCCAAGGAGGTCGTGCGGTTCGAGCAAGCATACTGGGAGACGCTCTTTTCGTATTTGCCGGCATTCGAGACCGTCGCCTCCGTCTTGGAGCGTTGTGTGGAGCGCTTTCCACAGGAGCTGACTGCCCTGCGCAAGGTTGCGCGCAGCATCGACCACGTGCGTCCGGGCAAGAGCGAGCAGACGAAGTGGGACGGTCTCAGCAGGGCAGCCGCCAAGAGTCTGCGCGAGCTCGACGCAGACCGCTTGTTCGTCAACGAAGCGGACCGGGCAGTCCATCGCCTGGCGGGCATGTATCGTACGGAGCGCGACATCGAAGGCGGTGGCATTCGGATCACACCTGCCTTCCAGCGCTATCTGGCCGCCGTGGAACGCGCGAATCGGGATCAACAACGATCCAAGAATCGCTTTGTGTCGGCGAATTTGCGCCTCGTGGTCTCCATAGCCCGGCGCTACAACCGCGGGCGACTACCGCTGATCGACCTGATTCAGGAAGGCAACATCGGGCTGATGAAGGCCGTAGAGCGCTTCGATCACCGGCGCGGCTATCGCTTCAGTACCTACGCGTCTTGGTGGATCCGGCATGCCATCAGTCGAGCGCTCGCCGACAAGGGTAGGGCTGTGCGCATTCCGGTCCACATGCTGGACACCTACAATCGCGTGGCGCGAGCAACCCAAGCCATCACCACGCGTACCGGCGAGGAGCCTTCCACCCAGGAATTGGAGAAAGAGACCGGAATCGCCGCCGAAAAACTCGAAAAAATCCGCGGTCACTGGGCCGAGACCCCGTTTTCCCTGGACCGGCCGGTAAACGATGAGGACGGCCGGAGATTCGTTGACTTCCTTGAAGAGGACGATGTCCCCACGCCCTACGAAACCCTGCTCAGCCAGAACTGGGCTGATGAAGTACGGCGTTTGCTGTGCGCGCTCACGCCCATGGAGGCGCGCATCTTGCGGTGGCGTTTCGGTCTCGACGACGAGGACGAGCTCACGCTCAAAGAGATTGGGGACAAGTACAACCTGTCGCGCGAGCGGATTCGGCAGCTGCAGGAGCAGGCACTGTCGAAGATCCGGCGCCAGATCCGAGAGTAGTCCTCGCTACCTCGCCACAGGAGAGTCACGGCCGCTGGATACCGGGCGGCCCTCTTCCTGCGTTCGCGCTGCTGCATTTGCGCTGGGGTCGAGCTCGGAGGCCATGGCAGCGACCAGGCGGTCGGCAAGATCGCGAGCCTGCTGGCGGCGCCCGTTGACCCCGTTGGCGAGGAAGCTGAAAGCGATGGTGCGACTCGGGCTGGATCCCAAGACGTAGCCTGACAGGGCGATCACGTCGTTTAGGGTACCGGTCTTGGCGCGCACGATCGCGTCGGCCGGCAGCCCTTGGAGGCGCCGCGCCAGGGTGCCGTCCTTTCCCCCCACTGCCAGGTGAGCGAGGTACTCTGCTCGCAGAGCAGGCGAGCCATAAACGTACAGAAGCAGCCTGACGAGATCGCGGGCAGCAAGCTTGTTTCCCCGAAAAAGCCCGGACCCGTTCACGATCGTGGCCCTACCTTTCGGAACGCCGATCTGCTCGAGAAAGGCCACCAGCACCGAGGCTCCGTCCTGCGAGCGGCCGGGAAGGCGCTTGCGCTCTGCTCCCAGCAGCTTCAGGAGCATCTCGGCGGTGAAGTTGTCGCTTTGCTTGCCCATCGCCCACAGAATCTGTCCCAAGGGCGGTGACAGCCGCGTGGCCAGCAGCGGCAGATCGGTTGGAAGGGGCCGCAAAACGATGCGCTGCGGCACCCGGACGCGCTGCGCACGCAGCGACTGGATCAAGGCATGGCCGGCGTACCGCAGCGGGTGCGCGACGCGCCGCCTGAAGGAGGCATTCGACAAACGAAGGGGAACGCGCCCCCGCACCAGCAGAGATAGCTTGTCTGCCTTGGGCTGTTGGATCGCGATGACCGAAAGGCTGCCCGTGCTCCCCGTGGTAAGCTCGTTGCGCAGCTCGAAATAGTCTGCGATTTTTAGCTTCACCTGCGCAGGATCTCCCGCACTGCGACCCGGGCTGACGCGCAGCGCATACGAGTTGCGCTCCACCGATACTGCAGCTATGGGAGCCCGGAAGGCGGCCGCCTCGTCCGGTTGCTGCTCGAATGCAGGCGGAAGCGTGATGGAATCAAAATAGCTACCGTCTACCCGAACCTCATCCACCGTACGGACACCGCTCCCCACTATCTGGCCTGCCAAGTGCGCGATGTCGGCTACACGGAGGGTAGGGTCCCCGTAGCTTTTGAGGTACAGGCCTCCCACAACGGCATCATTCTTGTTACGTCCGTACAGGCCGGTACGAATTCGGAAGCTCGGGCCGAGCTCCTCCAGGACAGCTGCTGCGGTTACGAGCTTCATGTTGGAGGCGGGGTTGAGGGGGAGCTCAGCCCGGTGCTCGAAAAGCATGCGTCCATTGGAAACGGAAGCGACCGCTACACCCACCTGCCCCCCGAGCTTCGCCTCGCGCAACAAGACGGCGAGCCGTGTCGCCAGCGACTCCCCCCGCGGACCGGTGCGAGCTTGCGCGAGCGCCTGGCACGGCCACGACCCCACGTTCCCGCACACCGCCAGCGCGCAGCCGAACACGCTCGCTCGGATCGCGCAAGACCTCGCTCGCGTGCCAGTGAGCCCGCCTCGCCTTCTTTGGTTCACCGCGCGAAGATGCTACCAGCATTGCGAAAGAATAACTCATGCGTTTCGCCGGTTCCGACCACCGCTGGCTGTGTTGCTTCTCCCCGATATACCCCCAGTATTCCTCGTCGTTGCGGCTTGCCGGCGGCGTCCGGTCCTCGCCCAAACGCGTTAGTTGTTGTTTCGCGGGCCCTTACGGCGCGGCTGGTTCCCTGGGGATGGCGCTCGCCATGCTCTGGGTGTCGTTGGCCTGCGGCTGCAGCCGTTCCGCCCGGCGCCCCGATGACGCGCTGGTGGTCGTCCTGCCCCGAGACGCCCAGCAGCTTGACCCGCGCCTAACCGGCGATACCTACGGCGTGAGACTGTCCCGGCTCATCTTCGCGTCTCTCGTTACGATCGATCCTCGCACGCTCGACGTCGTGCCGGACCTGGCGCAAGAGGTCCAGGTCGTCAGCCCGACCTGCTACCGCGTGGAGCTCAAGGGGGACGCGCGTTTCTCGGACGGCTCTCGACTGACCAGCGAGGACGTCCTGGCCACCTATCGCAGTCTGGTGGCGGAAGACATCGGGAGCCGCTACGCGCGCACGTTCCAGCGCATCGCACGCATGCAGGCTCCCGACGAACACACGGTGGTATTCCACCTCAGCGAACCCCACGCCACGTTTCTTACCGATCTGGAGATGCCAATCCTGCGAGCCGAGGACGAACATCGTCTGGTGGGCGTCGGCGATCGACCCGCGCCGGTAGGCGCTGGTCCATACCGACTGCGCCCGCGCGTCGGCGGCAGCTTGGTGCTCGAGGCGAACCCGAACTGGCATCACGGTACGCCGCGCTACCCCCTTGTGCGCATGGTGGTGGTTCGAGACGACAACACGCGGGCTCTGCGCCTGCTAGCGGGAGCCGCGGATCTGGTGGTAGATGCGATGCCGCCGCTGCTGCTGCCCCTATTCGAGCAAACACGGGAGTACCAGGTGCGTAGCGTTCCGGGGGTGGGCACGACGTATCTGGGGCTCAACCTGGACGCCCCGGCGCTCGCCGATCCTCGGGTTCGCCGCGCCATTGCGCACGCTGTGGACCGTGCCAAGCTCGTTGCCACCAAGCTCGGCGGTCGGGCGAGACTGGCGCACAGCTGGATCGCGCCAGGTCTATGGGCCCACTCGGAGAACGTGGCGTTTCATGAGTTCGATCCCGAGCGCTCTCGCAAGCTGCTGGACGCGGCGGGCTTCCTGAGGCGCCGGGGGCAACCCCGCATGCGGCTCACCCTCCGGGTTGGTGCCGACCGTTTTCGAGTCTCGTTGGCCCGGGCGATTTCCGCGATGCTGGCAGAGGTTGGCCTCGACGTGGACGTAAGGCCAACCGAAACCGCGACGCTGCTCGCAGACCTGAACCGTGGCCGGTTTCAGATGACGCTGTTGCAGGTACCCGAAGTGATCGAGCCGCACGTGCTCAGTTGGTTCTTCACTTCACAACGCGTGCCCGACCCCGGGCGGAGGGAAGGCGCCAACCGCTGGCGCTTTCGCAACGCCGAGTTCGACGCCGCCATCGAGCGCGGGCGCAGCACTCCTGTTCGGGAGGCGCGCTACGCGGCTTACCAGGAAGCTCAACGAATTCTGGCCGAGAAGCTGCCGGTGATCCCTTTATGGCATGACTCGGTGGTCGCGGTCGCCGGCCCTCGGGCAAGCGACTTTGAGGTTGCGCGCAACGCTCGCTTTGACACGCTGGCGCGCTAGCAGGTGCCGTTGATGACAGCGATCACAGACAACCCTCGCGGGTGCTTCGGCTTGGTGGCTTCGCGGTTCAACGAGTTCATCGTCTCACGGCTGCTGCTAGGGGCTCGGGCTGCGTTCGATTCGGCCGGCGTACCGGACTCACTTCTGATCGTGAGCCGCGTGCCGGGCGCCTTCGAGATTCCGCTGGCCTGCAGGTTGCTGATCCAGCGGAACTCCGTCGATGCCGTCGTTGCCCTCGGCTGCGTGATTCGCGGCGAGACGCCTCACTTCGATTACGTGGCGAGCGCGGCAGCGTCCGGATGCGCCCGCGTGGCGTTGGATACCGGCAAGCCCGTCATCTTCGGGTTACTTGCGACCGATACCGTCGAGCAGGCCATGCAGCGTGCTGGCCCCGGACCCGCAAACAAGGGTCACCAAGCGGCTATCGCAGCCATGGAGATGGTACAGGAGATCCGGCGAATCCTCGCTGGCCCTCGACCAGGGCGTACCGGCGCTTGAGCCCGCTGCGGCCTCGAGTGGCGGACAACAGCGGTATCGGCCACACTGCGGGGCGGAGTAAGGACGGACCCTAAGGCCGCCCGCTGGTCATTGAAAGATGGGACTTCGGCGCAAGGCCCGTGAGGCCGCCCTTCAGATGCTGTACGAGATGGAGCTCTCGGGCATGTCCTGTGAGCGGGCCATCGCGGCCTACTGGTCCAACCTGGAGACGTCGCGCACGCCCGTGGCCTTTGCGAACGAGCTCGTGCGCGGGTGGGCGCGGAATGCAGGGCGGGTCGACCGTGCGATAGCCGCGGTGAGCGAGCACTGGCGGCTTGAACGAATGGACTGCGTTGACCGCAATATCTTGCGACTGGCGACCTATGAGCTGATGATGTTGGCAGACGTGCCGGCCAGGGTGACCCTCAACGAGGCGATAGAGCTGGCGAAACGTTTCGGTCATGAGGGCAGCGCCGCGTTCGTTAACGGAGTCCTGGACCGCGTCGCCGCAGAACAGGGAAAGGGCTAGCCTAGCTTCTAGCCGGCGATGGAGATACGCTTCGCAGCACCGAACCTGAGGCAGCTCGACACCCTCCGGTGCGAGGCGCTGGCTGGCGCGTTCTTCGAGGACGAGCGCCCCTTGCGGGGAGCGTTGGGCTACATCGACTGGCGCATGTGCGGCATGCTTTCACGCCTGCTGGTCCAGGAGAAAATCACTGGCCGCAAGCACGAGACGGTATTGATCCCGGTGCGCCCCCGCCTGAAGCTCGACAAGCTGTTCTTGTTTGGCGCCGGAAAGCAGGAAGACTTCGACGAACATGCGCTCGAATCGGTGGTCCGTCTCATGTTCGAGACGCTTGCTCGCACACGCGTACGGTCATCGGCGTACGTGCTGCCCGGACGCAGCTTGGAGCTGCTCGAGCCGGTGGCGGCAGTCGAGGTGTTCCTGCGTCTCAGCGCCGCGTACAGCGATCACGACGAGGTGACTCTGGTCGAGACCTTGGAGGGCCAGAAAGCCATGGCAGCTGTCGTGGAACGAGAACGACGGCGGGCTCGCGCGCGATCACTAGGCTGACCGGAGACCCCGCAGCGACGGCCTTGCAGGACGCACGCGCCGCTCGCCAGCCCTTGGTTGGCATGCTACCTGCGTATTGGTGGTGAGATTGGCAGTCACTTCGGGCAGTCACGTTGGGGTGCGAGCGGGCAGGGTGCGAGCGGGCAGGGTGCGAGCGGGCAGGGTGCGAGCGGGGAGACAGCTGAGGCATGACTGAAAGTCGACGTATCAAGCGTTCGACCCGCGCAATCGGTTCGTGCCTTGTCCTGTTCGCGTTCGGGGTCGTTGCTGACCTGGGGACCAAGCAGTGGGCTCTCGAGACGCTTTCGGCTGAGCGTCACGGGCCCACACCACCGGTGTGTGAACCGGACGCCCAGGGGCTCGTGTACATGCAGCACGTACGCTCGCGGGTCGTCGTCCTGATCGATGACTATCTCGAGCTACGCTACGCCGAGAACTGCGGAGCGGCCTTCGGCTTCTTGGACAACGCGCCGGGACCCCTGCGGGGTGTGCTTTTTGTCAGCACGGCGCTGCTGGCGATCGGCGCACTTTCGTGGATGTTCCTGACGGGCAGCGGCGGTCCCCTTTTCGCCGTAAGTGCTCCACTGGTGATATCCGGCGCGGTGGGCAACTTGGTCGACCGGCTCAGATTTGGGTACGTGATCGATTTCATTCGCTTTCACGTTTACGACAGCTTCGAGTGGCCCACCTTCAACGTGGCCGACGCCGCCATCACCGTCGGTGTCGCCCTGCTTTTTCTGGATGGCCTCCGCCAGGGGCAGGCCAAGGAGCAGCCTAGCCCGCTTCCGACAGGACCCTGAGCCGGAAGGCGAATGCCTGTTCATTGATGTGGGCCTCGTGGCGCTCGCCTTGGGCAGCGTCCGACCAGCCGATGCGGAGGTCGTCGCACAACGTTTCGCCGCAAATGTACTCGCGGTGCTCCTCGATCGCGTGCGCGAGCTCTTCGCTTGCTTCGCAGGCAAGTGCGATGCGCGCCTCATAGGCTAGTTTGCGCGTCTTGCGAGCGCGTTGTACGCGGTTCACCACCTCGCGCGCCAGGCCCTCCCGCCGCAGCTCATCGGTTAGCTTGGTGTCGAGCACTACAACAAGCGGGCCGCTGGCCGCCGCGGCAAAGCCCGCCTTCGCCGCCAGGCGCACCTCGATCTCGTCGGCGCACAACCGCAGTGGACCGTTCGACAGTTCGATTTCGACCTCCCCAGCGACTTGAAGCTTGGAATAGAGCGAAGCCGCATCCGCGGCTGCCAGCACCGTCTTGCATTCGGGCATGCGGTTTCCCAACCGGGGCCCGAGCTTGCGGAAGTCCGGCAGGATCTGAAACTCGACATAGCGGGTGGGCTCCCGGGTGAAGGCGAGCTCGTGAACGTTCAGCTCCTCCCGGATCGCATCCGAAAACTGGGAGATCGCGCTGCGGGAACGCGGCGTCGCACCGATCACGAAAGCGTGCCCAAGAGGCTGGCGGACTCTGAGCCGGTACTGGGCTCGTACCCGCTGCCCCAGGGTCACGACGAGACGGGCCTGCCGCACGTCCTCGCGCAAGGTTTCGTTCCTGCGCTCAGCGAGCGGCTCGGGGAAATCGGTCAGATGGACCGATTCGGGCACGTTCGCGAATCGCCTGCGCACGAGGTTCTGGTACAGGTCTTCGCCCAAGAACGGCGTGAACGGAGCCAGCACCTTGGCCAGCGTGACCAGTACTTCGTACAGCGTTGCGAACGCGGCGTGCTTATCGTCGCCATCGCCCGCCGCCCAAAAACGCGAGCGGCTACGCCGCACGTACCAGTTTGACAGCGCGTCGACGAAACCCACGAGACGGCGGGCGGCGATATGCGTCCGGTAGGCGTCGAGCTCGGCGCGCACCGAGCCGATCGCGGCATCGAGCTCCGCCATGATCCAGCGGTCGAGCACGGGTCGATCGCCAAGGCCCGGCCCAACCTTGCTCGGGTCCCAGCCATCGATGTTCGCGTAGGTGACGAAGAAACTGTACACGTTCCACAGCTTGAGGAGAAACTCCCGCAGCGCCTCCGATGCTGCTCCCTCGTAGAAACGCATGTTCTGGCCCGGAACGCAGTTGATGCAGAGAGCCCAGCGGACCGCGTCCGCGCCCTGGCGCTCGATCATGGCGAGCGGGTCGGCATAGTTGCGCCTCGACTTCGAGAGCTTGTGACCTTTCTCGTCGCTTATCAGGCCCAGCACCACGCAGTTGCGGTAGGGGTGAGGGTAGGGCCGCTCGGGAAACAGCAGGGTGCTGATGGCCAGCAGCGAATAGAACCAGCCGCGCGTTTGGTCGATCGCTTCGGTGATGAAGTCCGCTGGGAGCTGCGCGGCAAAAACCTCACGGTTGTGGGCCGGGTATCCCCACTGCGCGAAGGGCATGCAGCCCGAATCGAACCAGCAGTCGACTACCTCTGGGACTCGCCGGTAGACGCCGGGCTCGCCAGCCTTGGTCCAGGTAATGGCGTCGATCCATGGTTTGTGCACGAGCAGGTGCTCGCTGAGGTTGGGGTCGTCAGCGAGGGCGCGCTCGAACACGTCCAGGCCGTCCGGGTTCTTGCTCAAGACATCATCCCACGAGGCGACCGCCTCCATGGCCCCGGTTTCGTCATTGACCCAGATGGGCAAGGGAGTTCCCCAAAAGCGCTCGCGGGAGAGCGCCCAGTCCACGTTGCTGCTCAAAAAGGATCCGAAGCGACCGTCGCGAATGTGATCGGGCTCCCAATGGATGCCCTGGTTGTTTTCGATGATCCGATCGATCTCGCGGGTGGTACGGATGAACCAAGAGCTGCGGGCGTATTGGATCAGGGGGTCATCCATGGAACGCCAGCAAAAGGGATAGTCGTGCCGGTAACGCTCCTCCGAGAAGAGCAGACCGCGGCCGCGCAGGTTGCGGACGATTTCCCGATCGGCCTCCTTGCAGAAACGGCCGGCAAAGTCGCCTGCCTCGGGCAAGAAATTGCCGTCCGGACCGATGAGCTGCAGGAAACCCAAGCCCTCGGAGCGGCAAACCCTGAAGTCATCCTCGCCAAAGGCAGGAGCGATGTGCACCATGCCGCTTCCCGTGTCCATGCTGACGAAGTCGTCCGCCACGACCACGTGAGCCGGGCCGCCCTGTGGCTCCTTGAACGAGAAGACCGGCTCGTACTTGCAGCCTGCAAGATCACGTCCGGGACGCTCCGCCAAGACCCGGTACTGCAGGTTGGCGAGCAGCTTGCCGAGCAGCGCCCGAGCCAGGATGACCTTCTCGCCCGATTCGAGCTGCGCGGTGACGTAGGGCTCGCTCGGATGCACCGCCAGCGCGACGTTGGACGGCAACGTCCACGGAGTCGTTGTCCAGGCAAGAAGGGAAGTGTTGTCCTGCCCCCGCAAACGAAAACGCACCACGATGGATGGATCCTCTACGCTCTTGTAGCCCAACCCGACCTCGTGCGAGGACAACGCGGTGCCGCCCTGCGGCCACCACCACAACACCTTGCGGTCCTGGTACAGCAGTCCCTTATCGAAGAGCGTCTTCAGCGCCCACCACACGCTCTCGACGTACTTGCGGTGAAAGGTGACATAGGCGTTATCGAGGTCGATCCAGAAGCCGATCTGGCGAGTCATCTGCCGCCATTCCTCGATGTACTTGAAGACAGACTCGATGCAGCGGCGGGTAAAGGCTTCGACTCCATAGTTTTCGATCGCAAAACGTCCATGGATACCGAGGTCCTTCTCGACCTCTACCTCCACGGGCAGCCCGTGGGTGTCCCAACCCGCGCGCCGGCTCACGTAGTGGCCACACATCGCTCGGTAGCGCAGAGTCACGTCCTTCATCACCCGCGTCAGCACGTGACCTGGATGCGGCTTGCCGTTGGCTGTGGGAGGGCCCTCGTAGAACACGAAGGTCTTGCCGCCGCTGCGCGCCTCGACGCTCTTCCGAAAGATCTGCTCTTGCTCCCAGAACGCGAGCCATTGCTTGTCCCGCGAAGGGAACGAGACTTCGGGTGTGACGGGGTCAAACATGGCGTGGGTCTAGCACGGAATTTTTGGAGCGCTCAAACCACGCGATCGTTTGATGGAAGATGCCTGGAGGACCCCGCTGGCCGAGGCTGAGCCGGCTCGGGAAGGAAACATGGCCACCGCTTTGCACCCAGCACACCCGAAGCGCCTCGGAGGCGCGTACGAGACTCGGCGCGACGCTGTCCCGGCTCACCATGGGATCGCGCCGGACGCTGACAAGCAGGGCTGGCACCCGCAGCCGGGATAGCCGGCCGCCCACACTGACCTGCCGGTAGTAGCGCTCCGCGCTGCCAAAGCCGTAGCGACGCGCCACGGTGAGGTCGTCCCAGGCTCTGATTCCCGTCACGCGGCGAACTCGCTCGGGCTCCACCGGAAGCGAGCGCTGCTGGGCGACCCGGCTGTACATGGCCTTCAGCTCGGCCAGGATCACTCGTCTGTAGAGCACGCAACCGAGCGCATCAAACGCGTCGGCAGCTGCGGAAAGGTCGAGCGGCGCGCAGACAGCAGCCGCGGCCTTGAGCCTCGGCGGACGGTCAAGGGCCAGCTGCAGCACGACATGGCCCCCAAGGGAAAAGCCAAGCACGAACAGCTCCGAGAACTCGGCGAGCTCGGGGCTGCGCAAGGTCGCGGCGAGGTCCGAGCTGAGTCCCGCGTGGTAGAAGTCCTGCCCCAAGCCATCCGCGCCACGCAGATTGAGTCGCAGCGAAGACATGCCGGCGGCCGTGGCGGCCTGGGCCGCCCGCAAGCAGTAGGGGCTTTGGGCGCTGCCCGCAAGGCCATGTACAATGACGACCAGCGAGGTGCTCGCCGGAACGCGCTGCAACCAGCCGCTGAGGCGAACGCTTCCGAAGCGCTCGTCGGCTAGGGTTAGAGTCCACGGCCGGCTACCGGATGATGCGAACGGAGGCCGTATCCGGTCACGTACGAAGCCCCCAATTGTCCAAGCGTGTCCCCGCATGGACCAACTTAGCTAGTACACAGGCAAGGACGGGTCGATCTCCTTTGCCCACGCGACTATTCCACCCTCCAGGTTGTAGACTCGGGTCAAGCCGGCGCCAAACAGCACTTCGCAAGCCGATGCGGATCGGCCACCGAGCTTGCAGTGGACCAGTATGTCGCGGTCAACAGGCAGCTCATCGACGATATCGCCGACTGTTTCGTGCTGATGCAGCCGATCGACGAAATCCAGGCTGGAGATTTGGGCTTCGTGCGGTTTGCGCACGTCCAAGACGAACGGCTTCCACCCTGCGTCAAGCTTTTGCTTGGCTGCGGCTGCGCTGATGCTCTGGAAGGCGGCACGCTTCTGGGGTGCGTTTTCCTCGCCCAACGGCGAGCCGCAGAACTGCTCGTAGTCGATCAACTCGGTGATCGGCTTCGCCGCAGGATCCTTGCGCAGTCTCAGCTCGCGGAAGCGCATGTTGAGCGCGTCGTAGATAAGCAAGCGGCCTGCTAGCGAGGTCCCCTTGTCGAGCAAGATCTTGATGGTTTCGGTCGCCTGAATGCAGCCGATTACACCAGGAAGAATGCCCAAGACGCCACCTTCGGCGCACGAGGGGACCATACCCGGAGGGGGGGGTTCGGGGTACAGGTCGCGGTATTGCGGCCCACCCCGGTAGTTGAACACCGAGGCTTGACCCTCGAACTTGAAGATCGACCCGTATACGTTCGGCTTGCCCAGAAGCACGCACGCGTCGTTGACCAGGTAGCGTGTGGCGAAGTTGTCGGTGCCATCCACGACCACGTCGTACGGCTCGAGGATGCGCAGGGCGTTGTCGCTGCTCAGCATCTCCTCGTAGAGATCCACCTGCACGTGTGGATTGACATCGTTGATAGTGGTCTTGGCAGAGTCGACCTTGCGTTGCCCCACCCTCGACGTTGCGTGGATGATCTGCCGCTGCAAGTTGGAGGCGTCGACCACATCGAAGTCCACGATTCCGATGCGACCTATCCCGGCTGCGGCCAGGTACAGAAGCAGCGGTGAACCAAGCCCGCCCGTGCCGACGCAAAGAACACGCGCTGCCTTCAGCTTGCGCTGGCCCCCCAAACCTACGTCCTCTAGGATAAGGTGCCGCGAGTAACGAGCGATTTCCTCCTTGCTAAGCTCCGGCAATGTCATGTGTCACCCGGTCCGTGAGGTGTCCCGCGCCGCCCCAAGAGCGCTCAGGCGGTTGCTGGACTCCAATCCTTCACGAGCCTACTTAGGTTCGGGTCTCCCGGCGGTCAAGCTGCCGCGCTTGTAGGTGCGGATCGTGTTTTCAGAACCCCGGATCGTCCAATACGACACCATCGGCGGCGCCGGGCGGTGCCTGGCGATGGCGCTCCTGGCCGGGGTCGCGCTGCTTGCGGGGGCCTGCGGGGACAGCCGCACGGCAAACGCTCAGCGCAAGATCCGCGAAGAGCACGGGCCGGCGCTGGTGAAGACGGTGCTCGAGGACTTGGCTCGACATCGCAAGGGATTGCGCAAGGCAGCCGGCCGCCTTGCCCCTGGTTTCGTCAAGGTCTCGGGCGCCCAACAAGAAAAGGACATGCGCTGGGCGGTGCGCAAGATCCACGAGCCCCCCAAGGGCATTCCCGAGCTGGTCGTGTCTCCCATGAGCTTCATGGCCGCTGTGAACGGCGACGGTGTCGTGGTGGCGCGCGATACCAAGCGCGCCGAGGACGACCACATGATGGGCATGAAGCTGGCCGATCGTTTCCCCAGCGTACGCCGGGCGCTCGAGGGCGAAGCCGGCTACGAGGTGGGTAGCTTCGAGAGCCTATTCAAGGGCGGCAAGCCTTCGGTGAGTATCGTCATGGCGGCTCCCTGCCGCTACGAGGGCCGCGTGGTGGGCGCATTGGTGCTGGGCATACCCCTGTGGCGCCTCCAACAGAGGCTCAGCAGGCAGCTGCAGCTGGATCATGCCAGCGTGGACGGGCTCATCTTGTGGGTCTACGTCTACAAGGGTCCTGAGCTGTTTCACCATGGGACGCCCCCCAACCTCGATACGGTGGTTCCTGATGCGCAGACGCGCGAAGCCGGCTACAAGCGCAGCCATGGTGGATTCACCGGGGAGCTGCAGCAGTTTGGCCGCTGGTACGGATGGGGCGTGAGCCCGCTGCGCGTGCTGGGCCCGGACGTGGGCATGATCATCGTTCGCTCCGATCCGCTATGACATCGGGCTAGTCTGGGCGGTGCGTCCACCAACCGCCTGCCCGGCTCAGTAGATCGATACCCCCAGCGAGTATTCGCTCGCCCGCGTCTGGCCTCGCGTGCCGGATATGCTGGCCAAGCCGACCCGTCCCGTGAGCGCCAAGCGCGTCGTCAGCTCGAGCTGGGCCAGGACTCCGCCGCCGAAGATCGGGTCCTGACCAGAACGCGAGCGGCCGAGTGCCTGGTCCTCTACGCGCCGCAACAGGCCCGCTTGTAGGTAGCCACCCAGGTGCGCTCGCCCCAACGCAGGCGCGTAGCCATGCAGCTCCAAGTTCACCCGCTGGTTGACCAATGTTTGCCGTTGGCCGTTGTCGCCCCAGCCGTAGCCCAGATTGACGATCAGGCCTATGTGTTGGCTCGGGAAGCCACCGAACTGGATTCGGGTCGAGAAGCCTGGGTAGGCCTTGCCGTCCATGCTGGCGAGGCCGGCCCCGCCCAGCTCCACGCCATACGTGAACCCCTTCCGGTCCAACGGAGCGCGCCCGAGAGGCCTCCACGGCCCCTCCCCCTGCACGACCACGGCCTCCTGTACGTTCGCGATGGTTGCTGGGTCCAGCTTGGACAGCGGAACCCAGAACCACGCGCCGTTGCGCTGCAGCAAGTGCACGGGATGGTCTTGGTGCAGCTCGACCCAGCCGTCGTAACGCGGTCCCTCCGCCGCGGCGAGTCCCACCGCACCCAGGACTGCGAGCACCGTCAGTGCCTTGGCCGATTCCTCGGCGGCCTCGGCCTTGGAGGCCACGCTCTGCACTGCTGCGCCGGCGCCGCGGGCCGGGGGTGAACCCGCGTCGACCACGACAACCGTGGAAGGGTAGACACCCACGGCGGGGGCCGGTCGAGGGCGGCCCTCGACGCCGAAGCGCTGCAAGACCCGCACGCGCTGGCCGCGCTGTTGAGGCAGCGCGCTTGCAAGCCGATGCAGCTCGTCGTGCTTGATTCGAAAGGTCGTCCCCAGGCAGCCGGCGAGGCACAAAGCGCCACCGAGCCCGCCCAGCCAGATCAACCTTGAGGTGAGTCCATGCGGCATGTCCGCGTCTTTCCTCGGGCGAAGCGCCGTGTTCGTATGTCATACGCAAAGCGTCGGGTCAAAACGGCTGGCCCTGGGCTCCGCCCTGCTGGCCCTGGGCTCCGCCCTGCTGCTGACCCTGGCTCGCCCCCAGTCGCTCCCACTCGGACTTGACAGCCTTGAAGGTCTCGATCGCCTGGTTGCTCAGGTCGAGTGCCCCGGCTTCGACCAGCCTTGAGCGCACTCGCTTGGGATCCCTGTCCCAGCCTTGGGGTAGGTCGAGCTTCAGCGAGAATGGAACGCCTTGAAGCAGACCTTGCTCGGCCAGTGTCCACAGCACTTCGGCCGCCAGGAATTGGCCTGCCACCTTGCGCACGAGGGTGTCCAGGCGACTCGAAACCGGAAAAAGATCGTAAACCGTCACGGTGTCGTCGGGCACGTTGAGGTGTTTGCGCAGCGCCGCGAACGCTTGCGGTGCCAGGGGCAGCTCCACGATGTCGACGCCTTGCGTAGGCCGGGAGCCGATGGCTCGCACGGCGCGTCCCAGGGCATCCCCGTGGCTGCGGGTGATCGCTGCCGGTCTCGCGGACGCGTCGCAGATGGCGGTCAGTACAAGAAAGGGGAGGGCACCGTCGTTGGACATTGCAGCGTATCCTGTACTGGCCCGCGGGAGAATCACTCGTGTGTTTAGGTGAGGACTGGGCGCCGCTGGCGAGGCGCGACGACGAGGAGTATTGGGGATACTTCGAGCAGGAGCAACATAGCCAGCGGTGGTCAGAAGCGGCAAAGTGGATGAGTTGTTCTTCCGCGTGCCCCAAGCTTGCGCGTGGGCTCCGTGCAAGCCTACCGCAATCCAAGGTCGCCGATACTACAGCCAGCGCTGCCAGGCGACTAGATGCCCTCGGCGGGAGTCAGTAAGCCATTTTGCCCGTTCTGAACGCCGCACGTCGCCGTCCACACTCCTCGAATATGCTCTGCATGTCCTTCGTCCCGCAAACGCGCCGGGCAACACGCAGCCCTCGCAGCTGTACCGGTTTCGGCCCGATCGGTCGGCTGGCTCGGCTCCATTGCGGACATTCTGCCTGGCGTTCCGCCTTGACGCCCCCGGCCTCACCCGCTAGGTCTCGCGCCGCCTCGTTCTGGCGCGGACGGCTAAAGGCAGAACACCAACCATGCGCGTCGTAATCAACCCCAGCCATCCGGAACCGCGCAAGCTTCGCTTCGCAGCCGAGAAACTGTGCGCCGGGAGTGTCATCGCCTACCCCACCGACACGGTCTACGGTTTGGGTTGCGCCATCGGACACAAGAGGGCGCTCGACAAGGTGTATCGGCTCAAGGCTCTGCCCCGCGACAAGGCACTGTCGCTCGTGTGTGCCGACCTGAGCGTGGCCGCTCGCTATGTCCAGATCGACAATCGAGCCTACCGACTCATGAAGCAGCTGCTGCCGGGACCCTACACGCTTATCCTGAATGCGACCCGCGACGTGCCTCGGACCCTGATGATGAGGCGCCGTACCGTGGGAATCCGTGTACCGGACTCGCCTGTCGTGGCTGGGCTGGTAGCTGCGCTGGGCGGTCCCATCATTTCGACGAGCGCCACCTACGGTGGCGACGTGCTGACCGATCCCAGCGAGATTGCCGCCCGTTTTTCAGGCCTCGACTTGGTGCTGGATGCGGACCTGGGCGGCGGCACGCCCTCCACCATCGTCGACCTTTGCGGCGACGATCCAGTCGTGCTGCGCCAAGGCGCGGGTCCGGCGGATCGGCTTGCGTTCGATGCCGGCGCCAGCGCCTGCGAGCCTGGCATGAGCGAGCCGGAAGCCGCTCCGGTGTCTTCCCCGTAGCCCGCTATTCCCCATTCCGCCCGGCCGGGAGCGCAGGCTTTCGGATAGCTTGTGTGCGGCAACTCCGGTCTTTCGAAGACCGCGAGCGCGCAGGGTCGTCTTCCAACAGCGTCCGCAGCCGATCGAGGATCTGCTCGGAAAGCTCGGCTTTGCTGAGTCTTGTGGTTTCGGTCTCCTTTTCGTGATCCAAGATCGCGGCTTGGGTCGCATCGTTGCCAAACGCGACGTTGGCTAGGTTGGCCACGATGAGGTCCGCTCTCTTGTCGCGCAGCTTGCGTCGCGCTTCGGCCAGCATGTCCGCGGTCTCCATGGCGAAACCCACGAGCAGCGGCCGACAACCCTGCCTGCGATGGCCGAGCTCTGCGAGGATGTCGGGGTTGCGGACCAGTTTGAGTGCAAGCCCTGAGTCGGCCTTCTTCAACTTGTGGTGCGAGCGTTGTTCGGGCCGGAAATCCGCGACTGCGGCGGCCATGATCACGGCGTCGGCACCGGCGGCGCGTTCGAGCACAGCCTGGTGCATTTCCAGAGCGGAACGCACCTCGACCCGCTGCACGTTCAACGGTGGCGCCAGCGCCGTGGGGCCGCTCACCAAGACAACCTCGGCGCCGCGCGCCGCAGCACGCGCAGCCAGCGTGTAGCCCATGCGGCCGCTCGAGCGGTTGCTCAAGAAACGCACGGGATCCAGGTCCTCGATCGTCGGGCCGGCCGTCACCAGGAACCTGCGTCCCGCGAGATCGGAAGCGGTCAGCGCGAAAGCGAGATGATCTGCGATGACCTCCGGTTCGGCCATCCTGCCCAAGCCCTCGGAACCGCTCGCCAGCTGTCCCCGAGTCGGGCCCACGAACAAGGCTCCGTCCTGTTCCAGTCGCTTCACGTTGGCTCGGGTGCTGGGTGCGAGCCACATCCTTTCGTGCATCGCCGGCGCGTACAACACCGGGCAGCGTTCGCGGTCCGCGCAGCACAACGTGGCCAGCAGCACGTCGTCGGCCATGCCGTGAGCTGCGCGCGCCAGCACGTTCGCCGTCGCCGGAGCGACCACCATGGCCTGGGCCCAGTCGGCCAGCTCCACGTGGACTTCGCCTCGGTACTCGGGATCCCACAGGTTCGAAACCACCGGGCGGGAGCTAAGCCCGGAGAACGTGATCGGCCCGACGAAGCGCGCGGCGTTGGGCGTCAGCACAACCTGTACCTGCGCGCCTCTGCTGCCGAGCTCGCGGGTTAGCGCGACGGCTTTGAAGGCGGCGATGCCGCCCCCCACCCCGACCACGACGCGCTTGCCGGACAGTGGCACCTGCAAAACGCTCAACCCAGCACGATACCCGGCGCGGGAAAAGAAGCGCACAGATCCTTGACCTGCCCGCGGATTCGCTCCTGCAGGCTCAGGTCGCCGGGCGCTTGCACGACATCGGCGATCCAGTCTGCGAGTCGTCGTGCTTCGTCGCTTCCCATGCCCCGGCTCGTGATGGCAGGCGTTCCGAGCCGCAACCCACTGGGATCGAAGGGCTTGCGCCTGTCGAAGGGCACGGAGTTCGAGTTGCAGACGATGCCCGCTTTGTCGAGCGCCTTGGCGGCCACTTTGCCGGGTACCCCCTGGGGGCTCAGGTCCGCGAGGATGAGGTGGTTGTCCGTGCCGCCGGTGACCAGCGTGAAACCACGCCGCTGCAATCCCTCCGCCAGCGCCCTGCAGTTGTCGACCACAGCCGCGGCGTAGCGCTTGAAGCGGCCGGACTGCGCTTCATGGGCTGCCACGGCAATCCCCGCCGTGGTGTGGTCGTGAGGACCGCCCTGCAATCCCGGGAACACGGCCTTGTTGATCCGCTTCGCGTGCGCTGCGTCGCACAGGATCATGCCGCCGCGTGGGCCTCGCAGGGTCTTGTGTGTCGTGCTCGTGATCACCTCGGCCTTGCCTACGGGGGAAGGGTGGACACCGGCTGCGATCAAGCCCGAGATGTGGGCAATGTCGGCGACCAGGACCGCGCCCACTTCGCTTGCGATAGCGGCGAATTGCGCATAGTCGATGATCCTGGGGTAGGCGGTGGCGCCGCACCAAATCAACTTGGGACGGTGCTCTCGCGCCAGGCTTGCCACACGGTCGAAGTCGATGCGCTGGTCGTCTTCGCGCACACCGTATTGCACGGACTGGTAGTAGCTGCCCGTGATCGAGACTCCCCAGCCGTGGGTGAGATGTCCGCCGCTCGGCAGTCCCATGCCCATCACCACGTCGCCCGGCTCGCAAAACGCAAAGTAGACTGCCAGGTTGGCGGGCGAGCCGGAGTACGGCTGCACATTGGCGTGCTCGGCGCCGAACAGGGCCTTGAGGCGTTCGATGGCAAGCCGCTCCACGGGATCGATGTTGTCCTGCCCCTCGTAGTAGCGACGGCCCGGGTAGCCCTCGCTGTACTTGTTTGTGAGCACGCTCCCGCTCGCTTCGAGCACGGCTCGCGAGGCGTAGTTCTCGCTCGGAATCAGGCGGGCCTTTTCGTGCTGGCGCCGTTCTTCCTGCCTTATCAGCGAGGCAATCTCGGGGTCGACCTCCGATAGCGTGGGTTGTGGCATGCGGTGCTCTACTCGACGCCTTAGGCTCCGCAACAGAATAACCTGTACAGATCGCAGAGGACCGGGCGTCGCTGGCAAGGCGCGACGACGAGGAATATTGGGGATATTTCGAGGAGGAGCAACACAGCCAGCGACGTTTGGGACCCGCGAAGTGGGCAGGTTATTCTGTGGCAGAGCCTTATCACAGCTGGGCCGCTAAAACCAAAGCAGCAAGCCGAGGGCTGGGACGACGTTGACGCCGTTCTCTTGGAAGCGCGCCACCTTGCGTACTTCGTCGACCTCGACATCGAGCTCGGCACGCGCGTACAGGCGCGCCACCGTCAGCTCCGCCATGATCCACCAGCGCCGGTAGCCCAGGGCCGCCCCCAACTGACCCCCGAGGTAGCTCGTCGTGCCGCGCATTTTCATCGCTCCCCGGCGTTTGCAGCCGGTGTTGACCTGGTTCAGGCATGCTGCCACGTGGATACCGTAGTCCGCGTGGACCCACTTCGGCCCGAACCACAGATGACCACTGCGGCCGCTAAGACCAAACTGCAGCGGTACCTCCACCTGGCGCCGGAAGTGACCACGCACGCTTGCGATGTCCGTGACGCGCCCCAGCGGGAAGCCGAAGAAGTACGAGGAAAGCCCGAGCCCGAAGGCTCCATAGAACCCCGGCCTCACGCGAAGAAACTGCCAGCGGCCCCAGCCGCGTACCGAGTTGATCGTAGTGCCCGCGCCCACTTCCACGTTTCGGTCCACACCATAGGCGACGGAAACCTGTCCACCCAGTCCGGGCGGCTGCACGAGGAGCGCGGCGACTCCCTGGGCCAACGAAGCAGCCTCGTCGAGCGTGAGCTCGTAGGTTTCGGCGGGCAGCTGGCGCAGCGACTTGGCCATGTTGAAGAGCCGGCCGCTTGGCAGCGTGAGGTCGGTCGAGGTGCTGACCTGCACGTGTCCCTCGGGCACCAGCCTTGCGGGCATCATAGTCGTGAGCCCCGGGGTGCAGGCGGCCATCCCGACCCCTGCGAGCCAGGCCATCCACCGCAGCCGCAGCCTGCGACCTTGTACTGGCCAGCGACCGGAACAGGCCCGTTCGAGCGGACGCTCCAGACCGCATTGGTCGCCAACTCCGAGGTCACCCGGTCGAGGCGCCTGCGATAGCGGCCGATCCGCAGTCGAAGCACCGGAGGCATAGTCAACACTATCGGAGTTCTCGTCGCTGCGCTCCTGCGATCCCGGAGGATGCTCGGGAGACGACGACGCGGCCGCTTGCGCGGGCGGATCGGGCACGAGGTTCCGAATCGATACAGCGGCCGGAGGCTGGTGACCGATGCGGGCTAGTGTCCGCGCTGCCCGGCTGCGCGCGGAGCGCAGATCGAGCCAGGGCGGCTTGCTGCCGCTCGCGGTCGACCCTCTTCGAACCACGTACAATTATATAAGCGGACATGATACCGTGCATGCTGTAGCCAAGAAGATGGGGGGACATATGAGCACGATGTCCGGGCACCCCATACGGCGCCCTACATCGCTCGGGCCGCTTCGCCCTTCCAGTCGCCGGAGGGCACGCCTACCGTTGCTTTGACACCGCACAGGCGCCGGGCTACAAGCTCGGCTCCAACCGCTTTTGGGGCGGTAGTTAAGTTGGTTATAACGCCGGCCTGTCACGCCGGAGGCCGCGGGTTCGAGTCCCGTCCGCCCCGCCAGTAAGCGCTCGATATCCCCGGTGGGCATGCACCAGGGAGCAACTCAGTCCTACGAGGTTCCGCTACCGGAGCGTGGCCTCCTTCTGCATCTCGCGGATCCCGGTGATCGGTTTTTCTTGAAGGTACTCGTGGGCACGGAACGTCGATGCTGCGGCACGACCAAGGCATTCGATCTTCCGACGGTCGGCATCGAAGAGGGCGAGGATAAAACGGAGCGAAACATGGAAAATCTCGAAACCACGTTAGAAGGCCAAGGAGACAACCCATGAGTCAGCCGGTCTGTGCCGTTGTCGGAATCGGACCTGGAAACGGGGCTTCGTTCGCCCGCCGCTTCGCCAAGGAGGGCTACGCTGTCGCGCTCCTGTCTCGGAAGACCGAATACGCCGCTGGTTTGGCCACCGAGATCGGAAACGCCAGGGCCTATGCTTGCGATGTCAGCAACGCCTCGGCCGTCGGGAGCGCGTTCGCGCAGGTACAAAAGGACCTCGGTCCCGTCGACGTGCTCATCTACAACGCCGGCTCCGGAGTCTGGGGAAACATCGAAGAACTCAACGCCGGCGATTTCGAGCGATCCTGGCGCATCAACACGATGGGCGCTTTTCTGGCGGCCAGGCAGGTCATCCCGGCCATGAAGGACAAGGGCGCCGGATCGATCATCTTGGTGGGCGCGACGGCGTCGCTTCGCGGCAAGCCCTTCACGACAGCGTTCGCGCCCGCCAAGGCATCCCAACGCAGCCTGGCGCAGGCAATGGCGCGCCACCTGTGGCCGAGCGGCATCCACGTGTCGCTGATCATCGTCGACGGCGGCATCAAACCTCCGGTGTCGCCGGAGGCACCCGAATCGCTGCATCCCGACGACATCGCCGAAACGGCGTTTTTCCTGTCCAGGCAACCACGATCAGCCTGGTCGTTCGAGCTGGACGTGCGACCCTCCCAGGAGTCCTGGTAGCGTGACCGTTCAGGCCCCTGGAAGTCGGGGTTTCAGGCGCTCGGCGGCGGCGGCCCGCTACGGATAGTAGCAGCAGCGAAAGCCCGTGTTGGGGAAACGGAAACTGCGGTCGGCCACGGTGAAATCGAAGTCGCAGCGCCTGCCGGGCTCGGGGTTGTTGTAGCTGCCACCGCGAATCTCGTGCGCGCTCGGCGCAGCTTCGGTCTGCGTCCACTCCTTCACGTTGCCCGATAGATCGAAGACGCTCCCGAGGGCGCCCCAGTCGCTGCGGCAGTCGGGGAAGGAGCCTGTCGCGGCCACGCAATTCTCGTTTGCCGGCGTTGCCGCGTTGCAATCGTGCTCCAAGCCATTGCACGCTTGGGGCACTCCGGCTCCTAGGGGGAGGTTGCAGTTGGTACCGTAGGCCCAGCGGCAGGTTCCAGCCTGACCCGTGCACGCGCGCACCCAGTCCGCCGCGTCGCACAAGCGCCAGCCAGCCGCAGCACACTGGCCGCCGAAGTTGAGCGCGCAGCAGGCCGCGCTGGCCTGATCCCAGTTGACGTTGGTCCAGGGAACGACCGCGGGTTGCGAGCACGCGAGGTCGGTCGAGCTGCCGGAGAACGTGGCCGTCGCATCCGGCCTGGAGCCCTCGTGGCGCATGATCAAGACACCGTTGCCAAGCAGGACCGCATCGATGTCGTCCACGCCGATGCCCTCGTCCTGGGGCGTGGCAGGATTGTCCAGCTCGTCGCTGCGCCCATCGCAGTCGTCGTCTTGGCCGTTGCACAGCTCCGGCACGGGGTTGCCGGCTGCTGCAGCGTCGCACAGCACGCTGTTGCCGCCGGCAGCGCAGACGTAGTGGCCCGTGCGCTCGCAGGCACCGATGCCATTGGCACAAGGCTGTCCGACAGGGTAGCCCTCGTCGGTGTTGCCGTCGCAGTCGTTGTCCTGCCCATCGCACAGGCTTTCGCCCATGGGCTGGTAGACGAGACCGGGCGTCAATCCCGCACACTGGAGTTGACCGGCCGTGCATGCGGGCGCGCCGCTCGCGCACACGCCGAGGTTGTTGCAGAAGCCGGGCGGCACCAGGAACTGCTCGTCGATGCGGGCGTCGCAGTCGTTGTCGACCCCGTCGCAGCGCTCGGGTCCGGTGATCGAGCATTGCAGCTCGCAGCCGTCAGCCGGATTCGAGTTGGCGTCCGTGAAACCGCTCTTGCACGCGATGAACTTGCATTGGCCCAGGTCGCACACTGCGTGAGCATTGGCAAAGGCGCAGACGCTGTTGCAGCTGCCGCAGTTTCTGAGATCGACCTGCAGAAAAAAACCGTTATCGACGACGCCATCGCAGTCGTTGTCGATGCCGTCGCAGATCTCGACGATGGGATCGATCCGGCCAATACATGTGACAAACCCATCCAGGCACTGCATGACGCCGGCTACGCAGGCACCTTGGGTGATGCCGCACATCTGCCCCACCTGGGGGTCGGTCAGCTCGGCACCCTCATCGATCTTGCCGTCGCAATCGTCGTCGAGGCCGTTGCACACCTCTTCCGGCGGCGTGCGCAGGTCGCAGCGGTACTCGCAGCCGTTGTTCGGGTCCATGTCGAGGTTGACGAACCCGATGTCGCAGGTGCCGATGGTGCATGCGCCCGCCATGCATTCGCCAAACGCGTGATCGGGTGCACAGACGTTGCCGCACACGCCGCAGTTGGCTGGATCCCGCAACAGATCGAAGCCTTCGTCGATCTTGCCGTCGCAGTCCTCGTCGAGGCCGTTGCAGACCTCCTTGCGCAGGCATTCGGGCGGCAAGGGCGGCGGTGCGGCGTCGGCGTCGAGCTTGGGCCCTGCGTCGAAGCTGGCGTCGAAGCTGGCGTCGAAGCCGGCGTCGTGCAGCCCGGCATCGCCGGGATCTCCGCAGTCGAGACAGAACGTGTCCACCTTGCAGCCGCTGGTCCCGGCGGCGGTCACGGCGCCGGCAAGCAGCACCAACGCCGAGCCGGCGCGATAACGAGCTCCCCTGCGCCGGCGCATGACAGCCCAGCCCAACCCCCCCAGGCCGAGGAGCCAGGTCCACGGTCCGCTGTCCGAGCTCTTGCCGAGCGCAACAGCACAGGTACAGCCGCCGCCGCCGGTGGCAACGACCCGATCGCTACCGCCGGAACCCACCCTGCCCCCGCCCGGGCCCGCGACCGGCGGAACGATGCAGCGGCCGTCCTTGCATTCTTCGCCATCGGGGCAGTGCACCTGCAGGCAGGGGTCGGGCCTGCATTCTCCTGTAAACGGGTCGCACACGAAACCTGAACCGCAGGCCATGTTGCACAGGTTAGGCACGCAGGACCCGTCCAGCGGATTGCAGACTTGGCTGGCTTCGCAGCGGATGCCGGCGCACGGGTCCGCCATGCACACGCCATCCGCGCAGGATTGTCCGGGCGGGCACATCACACGGGCGCAGCTGGGCCTGCATCGGCCCCGCTGGCAGACCTGTTCGGCCGGGCAGGGCACCCCCGCGCAAGGGTCGGGCACGCACGCGCCCGTGCGCGCGTCGCAGCTTTCGCCGGGTGGGCAGCCGAACACGTTGCAGGTCGGCAGGGTGCAGCTACCGGCCGTGGGGTCGCAGAGCTCGCCTGGCGGGCAGCGCACGCCGTCGCAGTTATGCGTGCACATGTTGTTCTTGCACACGCAGGTCCCCTGGTCGCCCGCGGGCGCACACTTGATTTCGGGGCCGACCTGCACTGTTTCCAGGCGGCACTCGTCAGGTTTGCAGACCTCTCCTACGCAAAAGCACAGGTTCATGTCCTCGATGGGCGCCTTGCCGGTGGGGCAGGTAAAGCCGAACTCGCTGGGGCGGCAGGGCAGGGCACACTGGCACATGAAGCAGCTGCTGTCGCCGGGGCAGAGCGCGCCCATGACGTTCTCGTCGATCTTGCCGTCGCAGTCGTTGTCCCTGCAGTCGCAGATCTCGGGCATGGCCGGGACCACGCCCATGCACGTGATTTGCCCGCCGACGCAGTGCTTGACGCCTCGCCTGCAAACCATCACGCTGGGATCGGGACAGGCTTCGCCGACCCCGAGCCCCTCGTCGATCCTGGTATCGCAGTCGTCGTCTTTGCCGTTGCAGACCTCGGGCATGGGCCCGATCTGTCCGACACAATCTCCCCACACGCCGTTCAAGCAGCGCTCCGTGCCGGGTTTGCATTGTCCGACGTCGATGCCGCAGGGCCGCGTCATGTCGTCGGGCACACCATCGCAGTTGTTGTCGACGCCATCGCACAGCTCGATCGTGGGCGTGCGGCCGCTGCACGGTCCCCACACGCCCGCGGCACACACCTCGATTCCAGCGGTGCAGTAGCCCAGGTTGAAGCCGCAGTCGCGCATGAGACCTTCGTCGATCTTCATGTCGCAGTCGTCGTCTTTGCCGTTGCAGACCTCGGGGAAACAGCTGCACACCCCCTCGTCGATCTTCATGTCGCAGTCGTTGTCGAGCCCGTCGCAGACTTCGACCCCGCCGGGGCAGCGACCGCAGGCGTTGAGCAAGCCTTCGTCGATCTTGCCGTCGCAGTCGTCGTCCATGCCATCGCACAGCGTTTCGCTGGGCTCGGTGCACAGGGTCGGCGCGGGCATGCCCGCGGGACGGTTGCAGTAGAGCGTGAAACCCTCGTCGATCTTGGCGTCGCAGTCGTCGTCCATGCCGTTGCAGACTTCGGTCAGGAGCGAGTCAGCCACGATTTGCGCCAGCGCGGCAGACAGCTGCGCCTGGTCTCCAGCAAAGTAGGCCGTGCCGGTGCCACCGCTCGCGGCGATCTGATTCAGGTTCGACGACGCGATCGCAAGACCCACCACGTAAGTCTTGATGCCGGCGCCGAGCAGGGCAGCGGCTTCGGTCGCCGGTGAGCCGCTGCAGGTTTCCTCGCCATCGGTGAGCAGTATCACGTTGTAGCCGCGGCAGCTCGCCACGGGGTCGCTCATGCGGATCGGCAGAAGGTAATTGCGGGAGCTCGCCAGGATGCCCTCGAGGGGGGTGGGACCGTCGGGACGCAGCTCGCAGTCACCGGCTCCCAGATGGTTGCAGTAGTGCGCTGCCGTGGTGTCGTTGACGAAGTTCGTCTCGACATTGTCCATCCACTTGAGCAGGGAATACGTGTTGTCGAGGCCCAGAAACGGGGCAATTGCGGGGAAGCCCACCAGGATGTCGCCGCCCGAGCAGTCGCCGTTGTAGTTCGTGTTGCGGCTGGTCGAAGGGCAGCCGATGTTTCCTTGCGGACAGGACTCGATGCCGTTTACGTCCACTCCGTTGATGCCGGGTCCCTGGTTCTGATGGAAGCGGCCCAGCGCCCACTCGACGTCCCCGTAGGCCAGGATTGCGCTGCGGATGGCTTCCTTGGCGATCCAGATGCGGCTGTCGTTGGGCAGACCGTCGCAGTTCAGGTCCCGGCCCGCGGTAGTGGTGGCGCAATCGAAGTACAAAACGCCCCCCATGCCGTCGGGCCGGCCCACCCCGTCGCCGCTGGTGTTGCTCCCGTCGAGCGCCCAGGCCATCGATCCTGACGTATCGAACGCGATGAAGAAGCGAGGCTTGACCTGCGCGTGGGCGGCGCTAGCGGCTAGCGCCCACAGGCTCGCACCGATGAGGGCCCTGGATAGGACAGGCAAGCCGGTCAGCGCGCACAGCGCGAGGGACGCACGTTTCGAGCCTCCACGCACGCACACAGCATACCATAGACAGATCGACTGCCAGGGGTCTGAACGGCCATGCTGGGGCCGGCCTCGTGTCGAACGGGTGGGCGAATACGCGAGCTTCTGCACGCACGACGCACGTCGGCTTACCCGCGGTTGGCTGTGCGCGCCTGGACCGCAGCATGCGACATCGGAACCGTGCTGGTTGCGATCCCAAGGGTGGGCCCATGGTCCTGCGCCGCGTGTGTCGCCGAACGCTTGTCGCGAGCCGAACGCTTGTCGCAATTCGCCGGCGCTGCATAATGCTCCGACATCCGGTCCTGCAGGCGACGGCCATGCGCTTTTCACTCTTCTACGAGCTGCAGATCAGCGATCCCACGCCCGAGCGGGAGGTGAGCGCGTTTCACGACGTGCTCGAGCAGGCCGTGCTGGCCGACGCGCTGGGCTACGATTGCTTGTGGGCCGTGGAGCACCACGGGCTTCACGAGTATTCGCACTGCTCGGCGCCGGAGATCTTGCTGTCGTTCGTGGCGGCCAAGACGCGCCGGCTTCGCGTGGGGCACGGCGTGACCTTGCTGCCTTACCGCTATAACCATCCCATCCGGGTCGCCGAGCGTGTGGCTACGCTCGACATCCTGTCTGGGGGACGGGTCAACCTCGGCACCGGCAAGAGCGCCTCGAGTGTGGAGCAGCAGGCCTTTGGCTGCGATGTCGGCGAGCTTCACGCACAATGGCGCGAGGCTCTGGGCATGCTGCCGGCGATCTGGCAAAGCGATGTCTTCGAGTTCGAGGGGCGCTTCTTCAAGGTAGCCCCTACGCGCATCGTGCCCAAGCCAGTCCAGCAGCCTCATCCGCCGCTGTACGCGGCCTGCACCCGAACGCAATCCGTTGAGCTGGCCGCGGCCCTGGGCTTGGGAGCACTTTGCTTTGCCCTTGGCAAGAGGAATGAGCTGGCCGGCATGGTCGAGACGTACCGGGCGCATGCCGCCAGGGCGCAGCCGGTGGGCGCCTTTGCGACCAGTCATTTCGCCTGCACGCCGGCGACCCTGGTGCTCGACGACGACCTGGTGGCTTGCCGCTACGGGATGCGTGGCGCGCGCTTTTTCGCGGACGCGCTCAACCACTACTACTACTCCGGTGAGCGCGCGGCGGGTGCGCTTCGGGCGCGCCGCGGTTTCCTTGACGAGAGCGCTTTGCGTGCTGCCCGCAAGAGGCGCAACGGGCCCGAGGACACCTACAACGTGCTGGTCGGAGACCCGGTCTTCGCACGGGAGTACGTCTCGAGCTTTCGGGACCTCGGCGTCGATGAGTTGATCCTGGTGATGCAGATGGGCACGGTTCCCAGCCATCTGGTGCGGCAATCCATCACGGTATTCGGGGAGAAGGTGCTGCCCTACTTTGGCTAGCTTAGCTATTGGCTACCAGCGTTTCGCGATCGATTTGCGCTGCGGCTAGGCTCGGGCGCGCAGAACTTGCGTCGACAGTGCGTCGACATGGTCGTGCTCTCGGCTATTCTCCCGCGCGGGTGCGGCTTGGAACGGAACCTGCTGGCTGGTTTCGTTGGCTGGGGCTCCCGTACCGCGAATGAGGATCCGGGACCCCCCATCACACTGAGAGCTCGTTGCGTTCACCGTCCCGGCCGGCGGGGCGGTGTGCGGGCCGGAAACGCGTATGGCAGATCCCAAAGGCCGAGTCCTGATCGTAGACGACGAAACGAACGCCAGGGAAGCGCTCGCAGAGCTGCTGGGGGCCGACGGCTACGTCACACGAACCGCGACCGACGGCCAGCGCGCGCTCGCAGTGCTGGAGGGCTTCGACCCCGACGTTGTTCTGACCGATCTGAAAATGCCGAGGCTCGATGGGCTGGGGCTGCTCGAAAGGGCCAAGCCGAATGTGCCGCACACAGCCTTCATCGTGATGACAGCCTTCGGCAGCATCGACACGGCCGTGCGGGCCATCCAGCAGGGGGCGGAGAGCTACGTCACCAAGCCGGTTGACATGAGCGCCCTGTCGGCCGCGCTCCTGCGCGCGGTCGAGAAGGCTCAGCTATCGCGGGAGGCGGCGCGGCTGCGGGAGCAGGTCACCGAGCGCTATTCCTTTGGCAGCATCATCGGTAATCACCCTTCGATGCAGCGCCTGCTCAAGCAGGTCGCGCAGGTCGCACGCAGCCGGGCAACCGTCCTGATACACGGAGAGAGTGGGACCGGGAAAGAGCTGATCGCAGCAGCGATCCACCACAACTCCAAGCGCCGGGGCGGCCCGTTTGTTCGCCTGAATTGCGCCGCCCTGGCACAGAGCCTGCTCGAGTCCGAGCTGCTCGGACACGAGCGCGGTGCGTTCACCGGGGCGACTGGGCGCCGGGAAGGCCGGTTCAGGCAAGCTCACGGTGGCACGCTGTTTCTTGACGAGGTGAGCGAAATCCCGCCTGCCGTTCAGGTCAAGCTGCTCAGGTTCCTGCAAGAGCGTGAGTTCGAGCGCGTCGGCGGCAACGAGACCTTGAGGGTGGACGTGCGCGTGGTGGCAGCCACCAACTGCTCGCTGGAAGAGGGCGTCAAGGACGGGACCTTTCGCGAAGACCTGTACTACCGCCTCCATGTCGTCAAGCTCGAGGTCCCGCCGCTGCGGGTACGCAAGAGCGATATCCCCGTGCTGGCGCACCATTTCTTCCGCAAGTACGCGGAGCAGAACGAGGTGCGGCTGCAGGGCTTCAGCAATGAGGCCATACGCCACCTCATGACCTATCCCTGGCCCGGCAACGTGCGCGAGCTCGAGAACGCGATCGAACGCGCCGTGGTGATGAACGAAACCGGCACCATCGAGGTTGGCGACTTTCCGGCTGCAGCGACCTCCGGCCCCGCGGGTGACATGAGCATGCTCGTACCCGGGCTCACCTTGGGTGAGCTCGAGCGCATGGCGATCCTGCAGACCCTGGAGGCGGTGGGAGGATCGACGGCAAAGGCCGCCGAGCTGCTTGGTATAAGCCGCCGCAAGATACAGTATCGGCTCAAGGAGTGGGGTGAGACAGCCCGCGCAGAGCGAGAGGGCTAGCAGAGCCGTCGCCGCGCCTTGGCAGCGGCGCCCGGTCTGCTGCGATCCGCACAGGCCATGGGTGGCAGGTCCTCGAGCGCGCGGTTCGCCGGGCGGATCTTCCGATCGAGCCGGAGGTTGGTGACCCATGCAGGCTAGGGCACTTGGGATCGCACGCGGGATCCTCTACCCGCTGATCGGCGTGCTGCTGGGGCTTGGTGCACCGCTCGGTCTGCTGCTGTTGCGCGCCGCGGCCGCACGCAGCTGGCCCGGGGTGGGGTGGGCGCGGCAGCAGCTCGACCAGGACCCCTTGACCTACGCTTACCTGGCAAGCGCCACACCGATCGTCTTCGCCGTGGTGGGTGCCATGCTGGGCCGCCTCGAGGATCGTCTCACGCTACAGGCCCGCACCGACCGGCTTACGGGCCTGGCCAATCGAGCGCTTTTCGAGGAGCGGCTTGCCTATGAGCTCTCGCGCCGGCAGCGTTACCCCTTTCCACTCGCCTTGCTGATCGTCGACGTCGACGGCCTCAAGCGGATCAACGACACCGGGGGGCACAAAGCCGGAGACGTGGCGCTGAGGTCCGTGGGGCAAAGCCTCAAGACCTGCTCGCGCAGCGCAGACCTTCCCGCACGCCTGGCCGGCGACGAGTTCGCTGTTCTCGCACCGAGCACCCGAGCGGCCGACGCCATGAAGCTTGCCCAGCGAATCCGTTCGAGCCTGGCCGAGCAGTCGGACGTCACCGTGTCGATCGGGATCGCGGATACCGAGGACTTGCCGCAGCCCGGAAGCAAGGCGCTCATGGAAGCGGCCGACAAGGCCCTATACGAGGCCAAGACTCGCGGCCGCGACCGTGCGGTCAGCAGCCTGCCTCCCCGGCCCGACCGGGCGGACTCTAACCACCAAAACTGAAGTTGTCGTAGGGGCACACGAAGGGCAACTGACACCCGCTGCTGGTGCAGACATGGGTGTGCCTTGCTTGCGCGCGCTTCAGGATCTCATCGTTGCCGAGGCTGCAGTCGTACGGTGACGAGAACAACCCGGGGCCGGCATAGCAACGGGCTCCAATCGCTCCCACCCACCTGCAAGCGCCGCGCTCGCAGCGGGCGACACGCAACGAGGCTTCAAGCGATCTCGCTGCGGCTTGTTGCTTGAGCGCTTCGAGGTCGGAGCAGGTCGTCGCGCAGCTGTCAGGAGCGTTGAGATCGCAGCCAGGAAACTCACTCACCCGGTACAGGCACTCTCCCAGCGGCGTCCACACGGCGCAGTCGCAGGAGGACGATGGCGAGATCGTGTCTGCACGTCCGCTGGACGCCTGCGAGTCGAGCGCGCACACGCAACTCGGCACGCCCACGGCACAGTCCCAGCACCCAGCCCTGAAGCCCTCGGGGATCAGGACCCGCGTGCAGCGCGTGGACACGTACGGTTGGGCGACCGAGCTCCTCCTCAGCAGCGTCTCTAGATTGCCTCGCGCGACCGCGGCGCACTCGGCATCGTCGGCGCATTCGACGGCGCCTCCAGCGCGGGGCGGTGGTGCAGGCCCACTTGCCGCAGTGTCCGCGGGTACCTTGGCTGAGCAGCCACAGCTCAGGACGACAAGCCCACCCAGAAAGGCGTCCGTAGCCTTGCGCAAGAGTATCGCAGCGTTGCTCGAGCGAGGCCGAGGGAGAGCCGGATTCCCCGACCGACTGCTCCGACTTTGTCGTCTTGGGTTTATCCAAACGCGTTCCTGCTTTGTTGGCAACGGTCGACTCATATGCAGGGGCCTTGCTGCAGCACGCCGGTTCCCGAGGCGGCGGCCACGCATGCGCTGCTGTGGGTCTTGCCGTCGCAGCCGCACACCGGTGCGTAGATGGCCGGGCAGATCTCGGGCCGCGGCTGGCAGGTGGCTGTGGCGTCGGCTGCGCCGCAATGCTGCCCCGGCTGGTAGGCGCAGTATTCGCGCGCGTCGCACGCCTGTCCCAGCAGCCCGCCGCAGACCTTGCCGGTCGTCGGGCCGCAGGGGCCCTCGCGCAGGGCGCTCACGCCGGCCGCTTGAGCGAGGCAGCGGTTGTTGTACGTGGTGCCGTCGCAGCCGCATACGGGTGCGAGCTCGCGCGTGCAGGCAGCAGGCCGTGGCACACAAGAGCCCATGGCCTCAATTCCGCAACTGCCGTCGGGCACGCTGCAATACGTGCCCCTCGGGCACGCGATTCCGGTCAAGCCTCCACAACTGGGCGCGCAAGCTCGCGCCGTGCAAGCGATGCTTCCGCCGGAGCAGCTGCATTGATTGCAGCCATCCACGTCCAGGAAGCTCGAGCCCTCGGGGTAGCGCTTGCCGTGGTACAGGCAGCCACCGGAACCGCCGCCGCACGGGCCCTCGGCGAGCAATCCGGTTCCAGCCGCGGCCGCCAGGCATCGGTTGGTGTAGGTCCTTCCATCGCAGCCGCAGACGGGTGCCCCAAGCATCGGGCACATTCTGGGCCGCGGCAGGCAGGTCGCCGCCGCATCGGCGGCACCGCAGTGCTGGCCGGGCTGGTAGGCGCAGTACTCGCCGGCGCCACAGGTTTGGCCCAGCCAGCCTCCGCAGGCCTTGGGAAGTCCTCCGCCGCATGCGCCCGTGCCGGCGATGCTCGCCCCCGCCGCGGCGGCCTCGCAGGGATTGCCGTAGGTCGTGCCATCGCAGCCGCAAACGGGCTCGACGTGGTCGGTGCAGACGGTGGGTAGGGGCTCGCACAGACCACCGACATCCGCAATCACGAGGCACACACCCGGCTGGATCTTGCAGTACTGACCGGCGGGGCACGGGACCCCGGCGAGTCCGCCGCACTCCTGCAGGCACGCTTTTTCCGTGCAGGCTACGGTACCTGCCCCGCACGTACACTCGTTGCAGCCATCGCCGGCTGGAAACCGTTCTCCTTCCGCATAGGTCACCCCCAGGTAGATGCAGCTTCGCGCACTTGGACACGGCCCATCGCTGAGCACTCCCTGGCCGGCGGCCGCGGCGTGGCAACGGTTGCCGTAGGTGCGACCGTCGCAGGCGCAAACCGGGCGGTGCCCGTGGTTGCAGCCGTCGGGTCTAGGTAGGCACACGGCCGTGGCGTCCGCGGCGCCGCAGTGTTCGCCGGGCTCGTAGGCGCAATACTCGTCTTGCTGGCAACTGTAGCCGAGCGAAGCACCGCACGCGGTTGGCAGTTCGGTCGGGTCGCAGCCTGCGACGAGCATGGCCCACAGCCCGGCATGCAGGGCGAGCATCCAGCGGGACGCTTGCGCGCCAGGCAAGGGGGCAGCACGCTCCCGTGCCGGAGCCAGCAATCTTGGAAGAGAGCCCGGGTAGCCGCTGCTGTTTCTCCGTCGCATCGGTGCCTCCTTTGGCGCGTTTGCCACGCCCCGCGCTGTGAGCTCGAGCTGGGGCTGCGTACGGTACGACGGCGTCTACAACACCGTGGCGTACGATACGATTGACAGTAGCGACAGAAGCAAGGGCCGTACCAGTGCCGCGCTCGTTATCGCTCGACCGAGATTCCATGCCGATCCTACGGCACCCGCGGGCGCTTTCGAATGCTTGCCGGGTCAGGTTGCTACTGTAGCCTTTGCAGTGCTGGCACACTGCGGCACACGGCCCCTGCTCAAGTCCGCTGCTGGGGCAGGCCCATGCTAGTCTCCGGCGCGCCGATGAATCAGAGCCGAGCATCCGGGACAGCGGGGTCAAGGTCGTGGAGGATCTGGATCGATCGGGGCGGCACGTTCACCGATTGCATCGGCCTCGGCCCCGAAGGCACGCTGCGCGCCGTCAAGGTGCTGTCGTCGGACCGCGCGCCGCTTGAAGGAATTCGCGCACTGTTGGGGTTGGCCCCGGATGCGGCGATTCCCGCCTGCGAGGTGCGCATGGGCACGACCTTGGCCACCAACGCATTGCTCGAGCGGCAGGGTGTGGCGTGCGGTCTGGTCATCACCCGCGGTTTCGGCGATCTGCTCGAAATCGGCGACCAGAGCCGTCCCGAGCTGTTCGAGCTGAACGTGCGCAAGCCCACCGCGTTGCAGCGCCATGTGATCGAAGTGGACGCGCGGCTGGATCGCGACGGCCGAGTCCTGGACGCGCCCGAAGAGGCCACCACGCGTGCGGCCCTACGCACGCTGCGCGCGCGTGGCGTGGACAGTCTCGCGGTGGTGGTGCTGCATGCTTACCGCAACGGCGAGCTCGAGCGCCGAATCGAGGGCTGGGCTCACAAGGAGGGCTTCGATCACGTGTCGGTTTCCCACGAGGTGGCTGCGGAGATCGGCTTTTTGGCACGGGGCGAGACCACGCTCGTGGACGCCTACCTCACGCCGCTGATTCGCGACTACCTTCGGGTGCTTCAGGCCGAGCTACCCGAGAGCTCGCTCAGGGTCATGCAGTCGAGCGGAGGGCTCACGGACGGCGCTCGCTTTCGTGGCAGAAACGCCATCCTGTCGGGTCCCGCCGCGGGAGCGGTGGCCACTGCGGCGCTGGCGCGTTGCACCGGGTTGTCCCAGGTGATCGGCTTCGACATGGGGGGTACCTCCACGGACGTGTGCCGCAGCACGGGCGAGCTAGAGCGCGTCCACGAAACATCGATCGCGGGCGTGCGCCTGCGTGCCCCGATGATGGACATCCATACCGTGGCCGCAGGCGGTGGCTCGGTCTGCCGCTTCGACGGGCACCGCTTCACCGTGGGACCCCAGAGCGCCGGCGCCGCGCCGGGGCCCCTGTGCTACGGCCGGCCCGAGGCCCGCGAGCTCACCCTGACCGATGTGAATCTCGCGTTGGGGCGACTGCCGTCCGACCGTTTTCCGTTTGCTCTGGACAAGGCTCGAGTGCTCGAGGCGCTGGAAAGGCTGCGCGAGCGGCTGGAGGCCTCGGGTCAGAAACGCAGCCCGCTAGCTATCGCCGAGGGGTTCTTCGAAATTGCTGTCGACAACATGGCTCAGGCCATCCGCAAGGTGACCGTCGCCCGCGGCCACGACGTGCGCGAGCACGCGCTGATCGTGTTCGGGGGTGCTGGCGGGCAGCATGCCTGCGCGGTGGCACGCAGCCTCGGCGTAGCCACCATCGTGTGCCATCCGCTCGCCGGGGTACTCTCGGCCTTCGGCATGGGCGTGGCGGATGTGGCTTGGCACGGCGAGCGCGATGTCGGCCGCTTCCTGCTCGGCGAGGATCTGGCGAGCCGCGTGCAACCGGTGCTGGATGAGCTGCTGCGACAGGGCACGACCGCCATGCACCAGGACGGCTTTGCGCAGCAGCAGCTGCGCAGCGCCGAGCGAGTCGACCTGCGCTACCGGGGCACCGAAACCGCCTTGACCTTGCCGTTTCAGGCGCCCGAAGCCATCCGGGAGGCTTTCGAAGGGCTGCACGAGCACCAGTTCGGCTACCGGCGCAAAGGGCACCCGGTGGAGGTCGTGACGCTACGGGTGGAGGTGGTGGCGGGCTCGCCGCCGCTGGACCTTAGCCGGCTCACGAAAAAAACTGTGCGAATCCCCCCTCGGGCGCTCTCGCTCTGGCACCAAGGGCGCTGGCTGGACGATGTGCCCGTGATCGTCCGGGAGTCCCTGCTTGAGGAGCAGGTGTTGCAAGGACCCGCGATCGTGCTCGAGGACACCGGGACGCTGGTCGTGGAGCCGGGTTTCTCGCTCGAGGTCGCGGCGGGCGGGTTGCTGCTCTTGCGAAACGCAAGCGTCCAGGCCCCGGGAAGCAGCCCTCGTCGAAACGAAGAGCCCCGCGCACGTTTGCAGCGGGACCCAGGGCAGGCAGAGCGAGTCTCGACTGCAACATGCGCGGACCCAGTGAAGCTCGAGGTGTTCAACAACCGCTTCATGTCCATTGCCGAGCAGATGGGTCATGTGCTCCGGCGGACGGCTCTTTCGACCAACATCCGTGAACGGCTCGATTTCTCATGCGCTGTGTTCGATGTGAACGGCGGCTTGGTTGCGAACGCACCGCACATCCCAGTGCATCTGGGCGCGATGAGCGAATCGATCCGTGCTCTGCTTGCGTCGGCTGCAAGACCTCGACCCGGGGAGGTCTACGCAAGCAACAACCCGGCAGCGGGCGGCTCACACCTACCCGACGTAACCGTGATCACTCCAGTCTTCGACGGGCGCGCTGAGCTCGTGTTTTTCACCGCGAGCCGCGGTCATCACGCCGATATCGGTGGCAGCAGCCCAGGCTCGATGCCGCCGAGCTCGAAGAGCCTCGAGCAGGAGGGGATCGTGCTGCGCGGGCTGCGGCTGGTTCGCGATGGTGTCTTCGACGACTGCGCGCTGCGGGCAGCGCTTTCGGCCGGCCCCTATCCAGCTCGTGACGTCGAGCAGAACCTGGCCGATCTTCAGGCCCAGATCGCCGCCAACCAAGCCGGCGCCCACCTGCTGCATGAGCTCATGCGGCAGTACGGCCTCGAGGTGGTCCAAGCCTACATGAGCCACGTGCAGGATAACGCTCGCGCGATGGTCGAGGAGGCGCTCCGGGCATTTCCGGATGGACGCTACGTATTTGTGGACGCACTTGACGAAGGGGCCCGCATTCGGGTCCAGCTACGCGTGGACGGCGCGCGGCTGTCGGTGGATTTCTCCGATACCGATCCGGAGGTTGCTGGCAATCTCAACGCACCCCGGGCCGTCACGCTGGCGGCTGTGCTCTATGTGCTGCGGTGTTTGGTCAACAAGCCGATCCCGCTGAACAGCGGCTGTTTGCTGCCGGTGGCGATCGAGATCCCGCAAGGCAGCCTGCTCTCGCCGTCGCCGCACGCAGCCGTGGCAGGTGGCAACGTCGAGACCTCGCAGCGGGTCGTGGACGTGCTGCTCGGGGCCCTGGGCCTGGCTTCGGCCAGCCAGGGAACCATGAACAACCTCACCTTCGGTGACTGCGGGTTCGGCTACTACGAGACCATCGCGGGTGGGGCGGGCGCCGGTCCGAGCTTCCACGGCGCTTCGGCCGTGCACACGCACATGACCAACACGCGCATCACCGACGCGGAAGTGCTCGAATCTCGCTTTCCAGTCCGCTTGATCCGCTTTGGCGTGCGCAGGGGCTCGGGGGGTCGCGGCAAGTTGCACGGAGGCGACGGCGTAGTGCGTGAGCTCGAAGCCCTGGCTCGGCTTCACTTCTCGATCCTGTCGGAGCGCCGGGCCTGCGCGCCGTTTGGACTTGCCGGTGGCCAGCCCGGCAAGCCTGGCCGCAACCTGCTCAATGGCCAGCCGCTACCCGGTAAGGTCGAATTCGACGCTCAACCGGGAGACCGCATCACGATCGAGACGCCCGGCGGCGGCGGCTACGGGCGACCTTACTGAGGCGCAAGCGCTCGGGCCCTGATGAGGCGCAATGCTGATACGCACGCGCTCAGCGCGCCCGTGGCGCGCACACGAAGAGAGCAGGGGCCCCCCGCGAGCAACAGGGGCCTGAACGGCTCGGGAGTGCCTTCAGAATCGGGACCGAGAGCCACAGGATGAAGACACTCCCTGGCCCCCCCGGCGCGGGCTGCTACATGCCCATGCCGCCCATGCCGCCCATACCGCCCATACCGCCCATACCGCCCATGCCGTCCATGCCCCCGCCTCCGGGTGGCGGCGGCTCCTCGGTTTTGGGCTTCTCAGCGACCATGGCCTCGGTGGTTAGCATCAGACCAGCCACCGAAGCAGCGTTTTGCAGCGCGCTCCGGACCACCTTGGTGGGGTCGACCACGCCGATTTCCACGAGATCCTGGTACTGCTCGGCCGCTGCATCGAATCCGTAGGCACCCGTTTGCGACTTGACCTTGTCGACCACGATCGCGCCTTCGATCCCAGCATTCTGTGCGATTTGTCGGATCGGTTCCTCCAGAGCTCGCGCCACCACCGTGACGCCTGCACGCTCGTCGTCGGCGACCTCCACAGAAGCCAGGCTGCTCTGGCAGCGCAGCAGGGCGACTCCGCCGCCAGGCACGATGCCTTCCTCGACCGCTGCGCGCGTCGCGTTCAGCGCGTCTTCCACGCGTGCCTTCTTCTCCTTCATCTCGACTTCGGTCGACGCGCCCACGCTGATGACGGCCACGCCACCCACGAGCTTTGCAAGCCGCTCCTGCAGCTTCTCGCGGTCGTAATCGCTCGTGGTCTCGTCAATCTGGCGCCGGATGGTTTCGATGCGGCCCTGGATTTCTTCCTTCTTCCCCTCGCCATCCACGATGGTCGTGTTGTCCTTGTCGATCGTGATTCGTTTCGCCTGGCCGAGATCGCTCAGCGCTACGTTCTCGAGCTTCAGGCCGAGGTCCTCGCTGATCACTTGCGCGCCCGTCAGCACCGCGATGTCCTTGAGCATTTCCTTGCGGCGGTCGCCGAAGCCCGGGGCCTTTACAGCGGCCACTTTGAGCGTGCCTCGTAGCTTGTTGACCACGAGCGTCGCCAGGGCCTCTCCCTCAACGTCTTCCGAGATGATCAGCAGCGGCTTTTGCGATTGCGCCGTGGCTTCCAGCGTCGGGATCAAGTCCTTCATGTTGGAGACCTTCTTCTCGTGCACGAGAATGTACGCGTCTTCCAACACCGCTTCCATGCGATCCTGGTCCGTGACGAAGTAAGCGGACACGTAGCCGCGGTCGAACTGCATGCCCTCCACCACGTCGAGCGTAGTGTCGAGGCTCTTGGCTTCCTCGACCGTGATGACGCCTTCCTTGCCCACCTTCTCCATGGCGCTGGAGATGATGGAGCCGATTTCGTGGTCCCCGTTGGCCGAGACCGTACCGACCTGCGTGATCTCCTTGGGGTCGCGGGTGGCGACCGACATGTTCTCGAGGTCCGCCACGACCGCCTTTACCGCCCGCTCGATCCCGCGCTTGATCGACATCGGGTTGTGGCCTGCAGCCACGAGCTTGGTGCCCTCACGGAAGATCGCTTGGGCCAATACCGTAGCCGTGGTGGTGCCGTCTCCGGCTACGTCGGAGGTCTTGGAGGCGACCTCTCGAACCATCTGGGCGCCCATATTCTCGAACTTGTCTTTAAGCTCGATCTCCTTGGCTACCGTGACGCCGTCCTTGGTTACGGTGGGGGCGCCGAAGCTCTTGTCGAGTATGACGTTGCGGCCCTTGGGACCCAGGGTGACCCTGACCGCGTTGGCGAGCTGATTGACACCCGCGCGCACGCGCTCACGCGCGGCAGCTGAGTAGGTGATTTCCTTGACACTCATAGCCTGACCTCGTTTTCTGCGCGCTCAGCGCTCAATGACTGCAAGCACATCGTCCTCTTTGAGAACGAGCTGTTCTTCGCCACCCACCGTGATCTCGGTACCGCTGTATTTGCCGAACAGCACGTGATCGCCGGGCTTGACCTCCAGCGGCTGGCGGCTTCCGTCCTTCTTTGCCGAACCTGGGCCCACGGCAATGACTTTGCCCTCGATGGGCTTTTCTTTGGCCGTATCAGGAATGATTATTCCAGCACTTGTCTTCTCTTCCTCGCTGACCCTCTGAATCAGGATTCGGTCATGAAGGGGTCGAATCGGCATCGGTCGCTCCTCTCGGTTCGGTTCTGAAAAAACGGTGCCCACCATAAGGCTGCGGGCGGGTGAGTCAACCCACCGCCGAGCTGTAGCCCGCTTCGGCCAGCAACTTCGAGCGCAGGTCTTCGACGACCCCGAGGCGCTCGAGCACCTGCCCATCCTTGAGCGTCAGTTCACACTTCTCGCTTCTCTTCGTAATGGCCAAGAGGGTGAATCGAGGATGCGCGCAAAGGACGTACAGGATCGAGCCTCGGATCCATGGTAGTAGTGGTCGCCGCCGAGGGGAGGGGTCGCAGGAGGTGCAAACAAGATGGCTCAGGGAGTGCAGGCAACAGCCAGCGCGCAGGGGGCGGACAGGGTCGGCGCAGCCGGCGAAGGCACGGCGGCTGAGCAGCCGGCGCGGGACGACCGGTTTCCCGCGGGAATCCCCTTCATCGTCGGCAACGAGGGCGCGGAGCGCTTCAGCTACTACGGGATGCGAGCCATCCTGTATGTCTACCTAGCGTCGCTGTACGTGCACATCCTGCCGGCGACCGAGGGCGCGGACGACGCGGCCAAGGCCAAAGCCACGGCGGTCGCGCATCTGTTCATGGCCGGTGTGTACGCGTTTCCCATGATCGGCGCCATCATGGCGGATCGCTTCCTCGGCAAGTACCCGGTCATCTTGTGGGTCTCGCTCATCTACTGTGCCGGGCACGCCACGCTCGCGGTTGCCGGGCGTTTCGACGCCTGGGGCGAGTACGACACGACGGCCTACCTCATGTACGTAGGGCTTTGCCTCATTGCCGTGGGCTCGGGCGGCATCAAGCCCTGCGTTTCAGCGAACGTGGGGGACCAGTTCAGCGCTCGCAACAGCCATCTGGTGACGCGGGTCTTTCAGGTCTTCTACTTCATCATCAACTTCGGCTCGTTCTTTTCGACCATTCTCACGCCGCTGCTCTACGGTTGGTTCGGTCCGGAAGTGGCCTTTGGCGTCCCCGGCGTATTCATGGGAATCGCCACGCTGGTCTTTTGGATGGGCCGCAAGCGCTTCGTGCACGTGAAGCCGAATCCCGGGGGCAAGCTCGGTGCCATGGATTTCACGGCGTCGGTGCTGCTCTTTTCCCCGGTGCTGGCGCTGATCGTGACCGTGTTCATCGAGGGCGGGCACTTCAAGCCCGAGCCGATCGGCAACATGGGCAAGCTCGAGTTCTATGCGGGCTACCTGGCCGACTACTCTGGCCACCTCGCCTCGGCGTCCGGCCCGTACGTGCTGACGGCGCTGGTCTTGTTTGGGCTCGGCTTCTTGTTGTTCAACATGCGCCAAAACAAGCAGCCCGACAACGGCTTTCTGGCGGTGACGCTGTACGCGTTCAAGAACCGTCGCAGGCGGGAAAAGGGACAGGGCTTTTACGACGTGGCCCGCGAGACGTTCGGCGCGGACGCGGCCGCAGGTCCACCCGCGGTGCTGCGGATCATGCTGGTGTTCTCGGGAGTGAGCGTGTTCTGGGCGCTGTTCGACCAGCATGCCTCGACCTGGATCGAACAGGCGCGCCAGATGGACCGCTTGCTGTCGGTTCCGCGTTACCTGTCGGTCTACCTGGTGGTCGGCACCATCGGGCTCGCGCTATTCGGCGGCACATGGCTCCTGCTCTGGGTCTCGAACGCCTCGATCCCCCGCAGGGTCACGAAGCTCGTGCTGGGTCTGATTGCGGGTGCCGGTGTCGCGACGGGATTGGCCGACCTCATCAACGGCGAGTGGGTGGAGATCGAGCTCGAGGCCGCCCAGATCTCCGCCCTCAACCCGCTGATGGTCATGATGATCATCCCCGGCCTCAATGTGCTGGTCTACCACCCGCTCAAGGAACGCGGTATCGAGGTGCGCCCGCTGCAAAAGATGACCGTGGGCATGTTCATGGCGGCGGTGGCCTTTGGGACGGGGGCGCTGCTGCAGGCACGCATCGAGGATCTGGCCGCGACGGGCGGCGCCGAGGTGCATGTGCTGTGGCAGGTCGTGCAGTACTTGATCATGACCACTGCCGAGGTCCTGGTTTCGGTGACAGGGCTCGAGTTTGCATATACCCAGGCGCCGCGCGCCATGAAGTCCACGATCATGGGGTTTTGGCTGCTGTGTGTAACCTTCGGCAACGTGCTGGTTGCCTTCGTGGCGCCCATGCAGACGATTCTCAGCCTGTCGCAGTTCTTCTGGGTCTTTACCGGTTTGATGACCGTGGCCGCTGCGGTGTTCGCTGTGATGGCCAAGCTGTACAAAGGGCAAACCTATTTGCAGCAAGCGAACGCCTAGACCCTCGGGGCGGATCAGGAGTGTTGTCATGTTTTGGCGTCAGGAAAGAGCAGCTTCGCCGCTTCACCTCCGATCCTTCCCGTCCGGCGCTGTTGCGCGGCTGGCCCATGGTCCACCGCAGGGCTGCGGCGCTCCCGGATCGAGCTTCCAGCAAGGGGCCCTCGTGTTGCTGTCGTTATTGTTGTCAGCGTGTGGTGGCGCATCCCCGCCCCCGCCCGCAGCAAGCGCGGTCGACCCCTACTCGGCTGACTCCCACTCGACAGACTCCCACCCGACCAGGGCAGCGGCTGCAGGCACGGCGGCAGCCGAGCACGGCGGCGCTGCAGCCAAGACGCAGGATGCGGCTGGCCAGCCTCTAGGGATACCGAACGAGCGGCGGCTCCCAAACGGCCTCATCACCGGGGGTCAACCCGATGCACAGGCCCTGGCACGCGCCCATGCGGCTGGCAGAAACACCGTTATCTCGCTTCGCCAGCCGAGCGAGCCGGGCTTCGAGCAGGAGCGAGCTCAGGCGCAGGCGCTCGGGATGCTCTTCGTCTCGATACCGGTCAAGGGCGCGGACGGCCTGACCGAAGCAAACGCGCAAGCGTTCGACCGGTCCTTGTCCGATGCGGGCCCCGAGCATGCGCTCGTCCACTGCGGCAGCGGCAACCGAGCTGGGGCGCTGCTGGCGCTGCGGGCGTTCCACCTGCAGCAGAGCAAGCGCGGCCAGGCTCTCGCGTTTGGCAAGGAGGCGGGTCTGACAGCGCTCGCACCGGCCGTGGAGGCGTACTTCGACAAGGCGTGCGCAAACGAGCCCGGTTCCGCGCGCTGTGAGCCGCAGCAGCAGGCGGCAGGACAAGCCGCCCACCACGATGCCACAGCCAAAGTTCCTGCCGGCATCAACAAGCGCTTCTTGGATCCGAAGCTGGATGTTCAGAAGTACCGTGAACGTTGGGAGAGCGAGGAGCGTGAGGTCGCGCTGCACCGCGGCGAGGTGGTCGCGGCGCTCAACCTGAAGAAGGGGGCGCGGATCGCGGACGTGGGGGCCGGTACGGGGCTGTATATGGCGGCGCTGTCGAAGGCCGTCGGGCGCAGGGGCAAGGTCTACGCGCTCGACATCTCTCCCAGGCTGATTCGCGGGCTCAGAAAGCGAGCCAAGAAAGAGCGGCTGCGCAACGTGTGGGTCATCCAATCGAAGCAAGACTCCACCAAGCTTCCCAAGGCATCGGTCGACCATGTCTTCTTGTGCGACGTCTACCATCACCTCGAGCACCACCAGGACATGCTGAGGTCGATCCGCAAGGCGCTGCGACCGAAGGGCGAGCTCGTCATCGTCGATTTCGACCGCATCCCCGGCAAGTCGTCCGAGTGGGTGCTCGAGCACATACGAGCCGGCAAGGCGCAGTTCCGAAAGGAGATCGAGCAGGCCGGGTTTCGCTTCAAAGAAGAAGTGACGATCCCCGGGTTGGAGCAGAATTACTTTCTGCGCTTCGAGCGCCCGTGAGCTCTGAGCGGGGTGGGGCTTGAGCGCCCGTGAATCCTGAGCGCTCACCAAGCGCCGCCGGAGGTGGTGGCCGCTTTGGCTTGTGGACGCTGGCCTCTTTGGTTGTTGCCAACATGGTCGGCGCCGGGGTGTTCACGACCTCCGGCTTCACCCTGAAGAGTCTGGGATCCCAGCACGCCGTGGTTCTGGCCTGGATCGTGGGCGGCGGCGTCGCGCTCTGTGGCGCCTACAGCTACGGCCGACTGATTCGCGCCATGCCCGAGTCCGGTGGGGAATACACCTTTCTCTCGCGTGCAGCGCACCCGCTTTTGGGGTTTATCGCCGGCTGGGTTTCCCTGATCGCCGGCTTCACGGGCGCCATCGCGTTCGCAGCAACCGCATTCGAGAGCTACGTGATGCCACAACAGGCGCGGCCAGACTGGCTTCCATCCGACTTGATCGCCGTCTCCGCCGTGCTGCTCGCTGCGCTCGTACACGGTCTTCGACCCGGTCTGGGAGCGAGACTGCAGAATCTGGCCGTATTGCTGAAGGTCGGCTTGCTCGCGGGCTTCCTTGTGGTTGCGCTGGCTCAACCCGCCGGTCAGGGGTGGCACGGGCTAGCTGCCGAGCCTCTGTCGGGTGATACCGGCTCGGACGTGACTTTTCGTTTCGCGAGCGCACTCGTATGGATCTCGCTCAGCTACTCGGGCTTCAACGCTGCAGTCTACATCGCCGGAGAAGCTACGAGCGCACGCAGCGATGTTCCCAGAGCGCTTATGATGGGTAGCTTCTTGGTGTTCGTGCTCTACGTGCTGCTCAACGCGGTTCTTGTCTACGCCCCCCCCGCACGGGCCATCGCAGGCAAGCCTGACGTTGCCGCGATAGCAGCCGAGTGGATCGGCGGCGGCACGCTGGCCGGCATCGTGCGCGCGATCATCGCGCTGGCCCTGCTGACCTCGGTCTCGAGCATGATGATGGCGGCGCCGAGGGTCTACGCCAAGATGGCGGAGGACGAGCTGCTGCCGGGCTTTCTGCGCCTGCGCGACGGTTCACCGCGCGAAGCGGTCGCAGCGCAGTGCGTGCTGGCCACGCTATTCATCGTTGTGAGCACGCTTCAAGGGCTGCTGTCCTACCTGGGCGTGACGCTGTCGCTGTGCGCTGCGATGTCCGTCGCGTGTCTTTTCCTGACGACCATGCGCAAGGGTCCATTGATCAAGGTGTCCAATCTGGCTCCCTTCGTGTTCGTCGCAGCGACGTGTTCCTCCGCCACCATCATGGCCATCGGCGACCCCTCGCAAGTAGCCGGAGCCGCGCTCACCTTCGCCCTCGGCGCCCTGGCGTACCTGGCAGTCGGCCGAGAACGCGCGAGACCCGCAAGGTAGCTGCGTCTCGCGCTGCTTCGTTCATCGGTGCATGCCAGCATGTGCCCGCTTCCAAGACTCTCTCCCACCCGGCGAGGCTCCGTGCGCCCCCGGCAGAGGCTGGCCGACGCTGGCGGCGGCGAGGGCGCAGGCGGGCGCCGGGTTGCTCTTGGGGTGCTGGGGCTGTATGGGTGGAATCGGATGCGTCGTAGGCAAGGTCCTGTGCGGGAGGCGCAGCGGGGTGTCGGTGTCGGGTGTGCGGGTTTTCGATACAGGTTGCTGTAGCTCCGTTGGGACGGCCCTTCTGGGCACGGCGGTGCTTGTTGCCGGGCTGGGGTGCAGCCACGACCTGAGCGTCGTCGGGCAGCCGCGAAACGGGGGCGCGGGCGACCCGGGAGCCGCCGGAATCGATGCCGCAGCCGGAATCGATGCCACAGCCGGAATCGGTGGCGAGCCCGGGACCAGCCTGCCAGGACCCGCCGGACTCGGAGCCACAGGTGGGCTCGTATGCAATCCTGGCTTCGCAGACTGCGACAAGGACCCCTCGAACGGCTGCGAGCGGCTCAACACCCTGGAAAACTGCGGCGCATGTGGCGTGGCCTGCGATATCCCACAGGCCGTGTCGAGCTGCCTGAGCTTTTTCTGCGAGATGATCGGCTGCAGGCCGGGACACGGCGACTGCGACGGCGACCCCACCAACGGCTGCGAGGAGCTGCTCCAGAAGCCCGAGCACTGCGGTCAGTGCTGGTTGCCTTGCGCGCCACCCCTATCATGCTCGACGGGTGTGTGTGAGGTGGACCCTTGCCCATGGGGCATGGCGACCTGCGACGTGCTGCCACGCATGTGTGTCCCGCTGAACACGCCCCAACACTGCGGCAGCTGCCTGCCCTGCGAGCTGGATCACGCAACGGCGAACTGTTTGCCGGGACCGGGAGGCCTGTTCGGTTGCCTGATCGCTCAGTGCAATCCTGGGTTCCTCGACTGCGACCGAAATCATCAGAACGGCTGCGAGACCCGGGAGTCGCCCGACAACTGCGGCCAGTGCGGCGAAGACTGCGATCCCGAGCATGCGGTCCCGATGTGCATGACAGGCCAATGCCTTATCAAGAGCTGTGAGGCCGGCTACTGGGACTGCGACATGCATCCAGGCAACGGTTGTGAAGCTAGCCTGCTCCACGATCGCAACAATTGCGGGATGTGCGGCCTTGTCTGCCCGCCTCCGGCCACCCTGAACACGGTTGCCAACTGCAATGGCGGCCGCTGCGGCCAGCGCTGCGTCAGCGGGTTCGACGACTGCGACCGTAACCCCGCGACCGGCTGCGAGACCTTCGTCGCCACCGATCCCTTGAACTGCGGCCGCTGTGGTAACGTATGTGTGAGCTCCGAGCCCGTCGTCGACTGCAAGGACGGCAGGTGCGTCAACAAGTGCGCGCCGGGCTGGGGTGACTGCGATAGCGTTTTGGCGAACGGCTGCGAGACGGAGCTCCAGCAGAATCCCCAGCACTGTGGCGAGTGCGGAAACCAATGCAGCCAGGGACAGCCCAATTGTGTAAACGGGCACTGCACCTGAGCTAGCCGTCTCGAGACTCCGGACCGAGCATGGGCGCAGCGCCGCATGGGCGCTTTCCGTATCGGCGCTTGTGCGCATATGGCAGTATGCCCACGCAGTGACGTGAACCGCCTGCGCTACTACCTGCCGCTGCTGGACCTTCGCGACTACCGTGCTGGGCGGCTCGGCAAGGACTTGTACGCGGCCACGGTCCTGACGTTCCTGGCCGTGCCGCAGGGCATCGCGTACGCGCTGATCGCCGGACTGCCGCCGGTGATGGGTTTGTACGCGGCGGCATTACCCGTCGTGATGGGCAGTCTGTTTCGAGGCTCGCAACAGGTCGTGTCCGGCCCGACCAATGCGGTCAGCTTGTTGGTTGGCAGCGCCGTCGCAGCGGGTATAGGGGGTTCGCCGGCTCAGATCGCGATCACGCTGGCGTTTGTGGTGGGCCTGTTCCAGATCGTGGCCGGGCTGCTGCGCCTCGGCGTGATCGTGGACTACATCTCGGGCCCCGTGGTGCTGGGCTACATCAGCGGCGCGGCTGTCTTGATCGGCGCCGGTCAGCTGCCGAACGTCACCGGAACCGAGGCTCATCGAGGCTCGCTTCCGGAGCGCGTGATGGCCTGGATCGGAGACCAGCACCAGGCGCAGCTCGGGCCCATCGTCATAGCGGCTGCTTCGGTGCTGCTGCTGCTGCTCTTGAGGAGAATCAACCGCCGCCTGCCTGGCGCCCTGATCCTGATGCTGGCGAGCATCGTCGCGAGCTACGTGCTCGATCTGCGCCGGCACGGTGTGACCGTGGTCGCCGATCTTTCGCCGGTCCCGGCTGGCCTACCTTCCGTGTCGCTGCCCAACATCGCGGCCGTTGCCGGACTGCTGCCCGCGGGGATCGCATGCACGGTGCTGTCGCTGGTGGAGTCGACATCGGTAGCACGCTCGATCGCTTCGCGACGTGGCGAGCGGCTGGACATCTCCTCCGAGTTTCTCGGTCAAGGTCTGGCCAATGTGACAGCAGCCTTTTTTTCCGGCTACCCGGTCGGTGGCAGTCTGTCCCGCTCCGCGCTCAACGACAGTATCGGCGGCACGAGTCGTCTTGCCGGGGCCTTGTCCGGGTTGCTCATGCTGGTGGTGCTGTTGGTTCTCGGCCCGCTGGTGGATCTGACCCCGGTGGCCACGCTTTCGGGTCTCTTGTTCGTCGTGATCGCCGACTTGATCGACGTGAAGCGCATCACCTCCACCGTCCGCAGCTCGCCGGCGGACATGCTGGCGTTCCTCACCACGTTGATCGGCACCTGGACCCTGCCCTTGGATCTCGCCATCTACCTGGGAGCGGGCATCAGCATCGTGTTGTTCCTGCGCCGGGCCCGACTGCTGATCGTGCGCCGGATGGCGATCGATCAGGGCGGTCACCTGCGCGAAGTCGAAGAGAGCGAATCCCTGCAGCCGTCTCAAGAGCATGCGGGCATCTGTCGTGCCATCCGCATCCTGCACCTCGAGGGCGCGCTCTTCTTCGGAGCGGCCGGCGAGCTGCAAGCCGCCTTGGACGAGCACGTGCGAGATCAGCAAACGCGTGTGCTCATCGTGAGGCTCAAGCGAACCCACGCCATGGACGCGACCACCGCGGCCGTCTTCAGGGCGCTGGCGCGCCGTCTCGAGGCATCGGGCCGGCACCTGATCCTGGCCGGCATGCGCGAGAGCACCATGCGCGTTCTGGAGCGCACGGGTGTTGCCGAGCAGGTGGGCCAGGACAACCTTTTCCCCACGGCGAGCGAGTGGTTTGCTGCCATGGAGCGCGCCATGAGCCACGCCCTCGAGCTGGCGGGCGAGCACGCCTGCGCCGACCCCTGTCCGATCGCGGCCCACGTGGCTGCTTTGGGCAAGACAGCTCCGTGACCCTGCAGGGCCGCGTGCTGGCCCGCATCGGTCACCAGCCTCCGGCCCAATCACCCGATCCGCCCGCACAAGCGGCCGCGTCCTCGTCTCCCGAGCATCCTCCGGGATCGCAGGAGCGCAGCGACGAGAACTCCGATAGTGTCAACTATGCCTCCGGTGCCTCGACTGCGGATCGACCGCTATCGCAGACGCCTCCGGCGATTCGGTTCGAAGTTGGTGACCGATGCGTGCTAAAGTGTCGTTGTGCGGCACTGGCAGCCCGAGCTCTGGCCTGGTTCCGACCCGGGTCGTGGGGCATCCGTGAGCCTGACGGAGTGGGGTGAGCTCCACGAGGAGGCGGGCGGGGAGCTTGTCCGCGGTCGGCTGCAGGAGGAGGAAGTGGCAGACCCGGTCCATGAGCTGGCCGTGACCTGGCTCGTGTTCGCGATCAGGGGTTGGCTTGGGGGGCGTGGCTACGTGTTCGGATCCGAGCTGAAGCTCGCGATCGACGAGCAGCACGGCCGCAAGCCCGATCTGAGCGTCTTTCTGCGAGCCCGCGCGTTGCCTCGGCGTGGCCCCGTGCGCGTTGCTCCCGACATCGCCGTCGAAGTGGTAACGCCGACGCCCGCCGATGAGCGCCGGGACCGTGTCGACAAGATGAGCGAGTACGCGCGCTTCGGAATTCTCTACTACTGGCTCCTGGATCCCGCCCTTGGCTCGCTCGAGATCTTCGAGCTCGACGAGCGCCAGCGCTACGCGCGCGTGTTCGTCGCCACTCGAGGAAGCCACGACGCAATCCCCGGTTGCCAGGGTCTCACCCTAGACCTCGATGCGCTCTGGGACGAGCTCGCAAGGCTAGAGCCGGACGAGCGCGACCAGCGAGACCCTGCGTAACGCGCCCGAGGGGCCAGGCGACGAGCGATGAAGGAGCCTTCGTACTGCCGTGCCGCGTCGGCAGGGCAGTACCGCACCGCACGTTCGACCGTGCCCGTGCGCCCGATATGTTGACACCGAGGCCTATCCCCGTGGCGTCCGAGTGAAAACGTAATTCGTCAGGGCTCGACTGAAGGCTCGGAAAGCCGGTGAAGAAGTACCACCCTGGGGGACCTCCTCCGCTCAGCTGCACCCAGGCAAAACTGAGCGTATCCTCGGACTTGGTGTTGAAGAAGTTGATGTTGAACCAGAGCTCCCGGACATACCCGTTGGCAACGATCAGCCGCCTGTCGTCTTCGTTGTTCTGATAGCGCCAGTAGGTGAACATATTGTGGTGCTCGAGCTCGCTAACCGGGGTACCGGCGCCATACATTCTAACGTCCCAGGGGACAACGTCCTGCCACTGTGGACAGGGGGGACACACGAAGGGGACAAAACCCTGAGCTTGACCGCTGGCAGGGGCGAGCAGGCTGACGGCAGCGAGCACGGAGGCGATCGCGGGTGCCGCGAGACTCTTCGGTCCACCGCTGTGGCTCGAAGCACGCGGGTCGATTCGTTTGGTTGCACGCATGGGACACCTTCGGGCCGGTCTCGATCAGGTCGTCGTTTGGAGACAGCCAAGAGACGGCCGGCAGTAAGCAAGGTGAGACTAGAGGCGGCTCTTCGGCCTGCATATGTACCCCCGGGTACAGGTTCCGTCGTTTTTCGGATCGCTCGGGAGGTTTAAGGTCAGCCCGGGTCAACCGATGGGCCTCCAGTTCGGCCTCGCTTGATCCGTGAGCTTCGGCGAAGACCGGGCGCCGCTCTGGTGTCGATCCGTTTGCGGGCAGGTCTACAGCCCCTGCCAGCACGATACCGGACCGGGTGCGGCGCCCGATGGGTACAAGCCACACACAGCGCGTCCACCCACGCTGACAGTGGCAAAAGGCTCACAAGCAAACACCGGATGAATGGCGACGTGGGGCCAGCATTGGAGCCGCCGGTCCGAGAGCCGGACGCCGCACGTGTGCTTGTCTCCCGCGCTGATGCTGCTGAACGCGATGCTATCGGGCGGAGTGGACTGACCGAGCGCGTTGTCGCCCCAGCACTGCACGCGACCATCGGATGCCTGGATGGCGCAGGTGTGGTTGCCTCCCGCGCTGACGCTGCAGAACGCGATGCTATCGGGGGGAGTGGACTGACCGAGCGCGTTGTCGCCCCAGCACTGTACGTGACCATCGGTTGCCTGGACGGCGCAGGTGTGGTTGCCTCCGGCGCTCACGCTGCCGAAAGCGATGCCGGGAGGCGAGCTGAACTGACTGTTGTTGCCCGTGCACGTTACCTGCCCATCTGCCCACAGGACGCACTCGTGCGATCCACCCGCGCTCACGCTCGAGGCCATGCGCACAGGGCGTGCGCCCCCGAGACCGCCTGTACCCCCGAGACCGCCTGTACCCCCGAGACCGCCTGTACCTCCGCCCCCGCCCATAGCACCGCCCCCGCCTATACCGCCTCTACCGGCATCGCAGGTGGCTCCGCCGGCAACGCCTCCCCAACCGCCGCTGCCGCCCCGGACGCCCGCGTCATACGGGGGGCAGCCGAACACCCAACACGGGTTGGTGTCGACGGCGGTACGCGGCTTCCTCTCCTTGCTGCCACAGCCGGAAGCGCCCGCGACCAGGGCGATCGCGAGCGTGAACAACGCCGAGGCTCGGTAGTAACTCCGGGGTTGGCCCCCGGGCTCAGGCTGCACGCCGCTGTGCTTCGCTCTGTTTCTCTTCGTCATCTGCGCTTCCCCTTGCCTCTGGGACCCGCCCAGCAAGTCATTCCGGTCTGCTCCCATCCGAACGCGCCGGGCAGACGGGGAGTGTCAAGCCGCTTACGGAGATAGCACTGGTCTTCAAGGGGACGTAGTCGAAGGGGTTGCCGTCCCCCAGTTGGCCACGGGTGTTGCCACCCCAGCATTTGACCTCGCCCGCGCGCAGGCGCACGCACGTGTGCTCGACCCCGGCAGCGACCTCGACACTGTTGCTGAGTACACTGGCGCTGACTGCCGTCACTGCTACAGGCGTGCTCCTCGATGCCGTGGTGCCGTCGCCCAGGCGCGACCTCCCGTTCACGCCCCAGCACCGCATGCCGGTCGCGCGCAAGCGCGCACACGTGTGGAAGCCTCCTGCGGCGATTTCGACGCTATCGCTAAGCCCCTGGACCGCAACCGGTGCAGCAGTGCTGGCCGTCGTTGTCCCGTTGCCCAGTTGACCCTCGGAGTTGAGGCCCCAGCACGTGACCTGGCCCGTGCTCAGGCGCGCGCACGTGTGCCAGGTCCCAGCGGCGATTTCAACGGCATCGCCGAGGCCCGCGATAAGGGTGGCCAGCCCGCTCGCCGTCGGGATCCCGGGCCGGATCTCGCCGTCGTTGCCCCAACACGCGACCTGGCCCGTGCTCACGCGCGCGCACGTGTGCCACCGTCCGGCAGCAACTTCAACCGTGTCGCTCAGGCCCAGGACCGCGACCGGTGTACTGCGACTCGTGACCGTCCCGTCGCCCAGCTGGCCGTCGTGGTTCCTGCCCCAACACGTGACCTGGCCCGTGCTCAGGCGCGCGCAGGTGTGGTCGCCACCCGCGCTCACCTCGATGGCCTTGCCGAGCCCGATGACAGCGACGGGCGTGTGCCTGAGCCTCTTCGTCCCGTCGCCCAGCTGACCGTAGAAGTTCTCGCCCCAGCACCTGACCTCGCCGGCACGCAGCAGCACGCATGTGTGATTCCAGGATGACATCCTCTTGCGGCACCACGCGCAGACACTTCCCTCATCCACCCGTCCATCGCAGTCATCGTCGATGTTGTTGCAGCTCTCTGTCCGCGGCACGCATGAGGGATCGGAAGCATCGGTCGCCGCATCGGAACCCTGCGCCGGGGCCGGGCCACCGCCAGCGGCTGCACCCGACACGCTCGCATCCGCGCCCTCTGGATTGGCATGGCTGCTGGCGCATCCGGAGCTCGCAGCGAGCGTGGCCAAGACGACCGCTGTGCCTAGTCCCACCTGCACCCTCCCGTTTGCGTCGAAGGTCGAGACACGGGCACCATACCACATCAGTCTGCACCGGTCCGATCAGCCGGCGCCGATGCCGCCTCGGGCGCTTGTTGCCCAGGGGCATCCAGCGTGCCCGAGGCGAGGGCATCGCGTAGCAGGCGCCAGACCAGGCGAGGAAGATTCGGCGCGCCGGTCTTTCGTAGGATGGACGAGACGTGGAACTTGACGGTCCTTTCGGAAATACGGAGCTTTGCCGCGATCTGACCTCGGCTCCAGTTACCGGCAACGGCCAGCGAGACGACATCGCGCTCGCGAGCGCTGAGCCCCGCGCGCGAAGAGAAGGGACCTAGAATCACCTTGACGCGATGGCCGCAAGCGAGCCGCCCGCTCTCCGTCCCCCCCCCCGCGGCGGGTGCTCTCGTCAAAGGCAGTCGAGCGCTGCCGTTGATCTTGATACCCCTCGCTCAACACCGCATTCTCGCAAGCCCTCCGATCATGCTCGGCGATACCAAGCCGGCACGAAGCCCTTGCCCACCGACTACCCACGACCCTTCCCACAGCACCCTCCTTGCCCCCGAGTTTTCCTCGAAACGCCTGACCCTCGCAGCAAGACCGATTCCCTATCGGTCTGCACGCTTGGCAATCTGCACGGCTAACGCAGTCCGTCCGACACTGCAATGACCCTGAAGTACTAGCGCGTTGCGGCTCCGTGAATACTGCGGCGTCCCGGCCAGCAGACCAACCGGGTCGACGCGGCGAGCTCCGAAAGAGCCTCGCCGTTTACCGGTGCTCCATAACCGTCCACTATCTATCACCCGGAGCTTGCTTTCGGCGTAATTCGTCTGAAGAACATTGGCCCGGCGCCTCACGGAATTGGGGCGGCCCATGCGCGTTCTAGAGCGCACGGGTGTTGCCGAGCAAGTGGGCCAGGACAACCTGTTTCCCACGGCGAGCGAGTGGTTTGCTGCCATGGAGCGCGCCATGAGCCACGCCCTCGAGCTGGCGGGCGAGCACGCCTGCGCCGACCCCTGTCCGATCGCGGCCCACGTGGCCGCTTCGGAAGAGGCGGTTCCGTGACCCCGCAGGGCCGCGAAAGAGCACTTTACGCGCTTGGGCGAGGACCGGCCGCCGCTTGAGAGGCGCAACGACGAAGAATACTGGGGACATACCCTCGAGTCTTCTTGGCGGAAGACGCGCCCAACCCGTTGACGGTCTGGGGATGCAGCCGGACCGGGTTT